>JBJTNC010000001.1:0-6511 GCA_046073865.1 Micrococcales bacterium
CCTGAAGCGACTCGAGTATCGCGGCTACGACTCCGCCGGAGTCTCGGTTATCTCCGACTTCGGCCTGGAGACCCGCCAGAAGGCCGGCAAGCTAACCAACCTGGTGAGCGAGATTGCCGAGCACCCGATGCACGCCAGCCACATCGGCATTGGCCACACCCGATGGGCCACCCACGGAGCGCCAACCGACGGTAACGCCCACCCGCATCTTGGTGGCGAGACCCACAAGCTTTCTCTCATCCACAACGGAATCATCGAGAATTTCGCCGAACTGAAGGCAGAGCTCCTGGCCGATGGAACTCGCTTTGCGTCAGAGACCGACACCGAGGTGGCGGCTCACCTGATTGCCCGTGAGCACGCGCGTGTAGGCGACCTGGCCAAGGCCTTCGCAACAGTTGTGAACCGCCTGCACGGCGCCTTCACCCTGCTGGTTGTGCACGAGGACCAGCCGGACGTGATCCTGGCCGCCCGTCGCAACGCCCCGCTGGTCATTGGTCTCGGCGATGGCGAAAACTTCCTGGGTTCTGACGTTGCCGCATTCGTTGAGCACACCAAGCGCGCGATCAGCGTTGGCCAGGACCAGATCGTTGAGCTCCGCGCTAACTCGGTTACCGTAACCGGCTTCGATGGCACACCCGCAACCCCGACCGAGTTCGTGGTTGACTGGGACGCCTCGGCGGCATCCAAGGGCGGCTGGCCGTCCTTCATGGACAAAGAGATTCACGACCAGCCTCAGGCGGTTGGCGACACCCTCATGGGGCGCATCGATGCCGACGGCGTGGTGCAGCTCTCCGAGGTGGAGTGCCTTGGCATCGACTGGGTGAACAACATCGACCGCCTCGTATTCGTGGCCTGCGGCACGGCCAGCTACGCGGGTGACGTGGCCAAATACGCAATCGAGAAGTGGTCGCGCATTCCAACTTCGGTTGAGCTGAGCCACGAGTTCCGCTACCGCGACCCGATCATCACCGACCGCACGCTCGTGGTTGCAATCAGCCAGAGTGGCGAGACCATGGACACGCTCATGGCAACCCGCTACGCCAAGGAAGCCGGGGCCAAGGTTCTTGCAATCTGCAACACTCAGGGCGCAACCCTGGCCCGCGAGTCCGACGCAGTGATTTACACCCACGCTGGCCCGGAGGTTGCCGTGGCGTCCACCAAGGCACTGACCGCTCAAATCACCGCCGGCTACCTGCTCGGTCTTCTGCTCGCACAGCTTCGCCAGACCCTTCCCTCCGCCGAGCGCCAGGCGCTCGGGCAGGAGTTGCTGAGAATGCCGGCCAGGGTGCAGCAGGTCATCGATGGGCTGGCACCGGCACGCGAGCTTGGCAAGGCCTTTGCCACCGCCAAGAGCGTGCTGTTCCTCGGACGCAACGTGGGATTCCCGGTTGCCATGGAGGGAGCCCTCAAGCTCAAGGAGCTGGCCTACATTCACGCCGAGGGCTTCGCCGCTGGTGAGCTAAAGCACGGTCCAATCGCGCTTATCGAAGAGGGGCAGCCGGTCATCGTTGTTGTGCCAAGCCCGCGCGAACACGACACCCTGCACCCCAAGGTAATCAGCAACATCCAGGAGATTCGTGCCCGCGGCGCTCGCGTTATTGCGGTGGCCGAGGAGGGCGATGCTCAGGTGGGTGACTACAGCGAGCACGTGATCAGCGTGCCGCAGAGCATGGGAATCTTTAGCCCGATTCTCAGCGTCATTCCGCTCCAGGCATTCGCCATGGAGTTGGCAACCGCCAAGGGCCTTGACGTTGACCAGCCGCGCAACCTCGCCAAGTCTGTAACCGTAGAGTAACCGCCGCCGAGCGGCCAAAGGAGCACGCTTTGATAGTGGGCATCGGAGTAGATCTGGTGGACCTCGCGCGCTTCGAGGAGCACATCATTGACAACCCTCGCCTGGCGGAGCGGTTGTTTCACGTGTTCGAGCTCGAGTATCCCGTTCGTCAGCTGGCGGGCAGCTTCGCCGCGAAGGAGGCCCTGGTCAAGGCCCTGGGCGGCCCCGACGGGCTCAGCTGGAACGAAATCTTCGTGACCCGCGACCATGCCGGTAAGCCCATCCTGGAGGCCGAGGGCGGCAGTGCGGCCCGGTTGCGCGAGGCGGGTGTGGGTAAACTTCACCTGAGCATCAGCCACGATGGCGGAATGCTGATTGCCTACGTAATTGCGGAGTCTGGAGGTGCCGATGCGTGAGCTCGTGATTGACCTGGACGCCATTGCCGCCAACCTGAATCGCATGCGTCAGGTGGCTCCAAACTCCAAGGTCTGCGGCGTGGTCAAGGCCAACGCATACGGTCACGGCATGATTCCGGTTGCCAAGCGCCTTGCAGCCGAGGGCGTTGACTACCTTGGTGTTGCTGACCTCGACGAGGCCCTGGAACTGAGGGCCGCGGGGATTGAGATCCCCGTTCTCGCCTGGCTCCACGACTGGGCCGAGGACTTCCACGCCGGAGTGGCTGCCAACATCGACCTCGGCGTGAGTTCAATGAGCCAGCTGGAGCGCGTCATGCTCGCGGCGGACGCCCTTGGCCTGTGCGCCAGAGTCCACATCAAGGTGGACACCGGCCTGGGCCGCAACGGAGTGACCATGGCGGCTCTAGGGAACCTGCTGGAAGCCGCAGTTGCCGCCGAGACCGCTGGGCAAATCAGGGTTATTGGAATCTTCAGCCACCTCTCCTGCACCAGCCGCGAGGACGACCTCGCGCAGATTGCCCGCTTCGAGCAGGCGCTCGCGGCAGCCGCCGCGATGGGTATCAGGCCCGAACTCCGCCACCTCACCGCTTCCGACGGAACCCTCAGCTACCCTCAGGCCCACTACGACATGGTTCGTGTGGGCGTTGCCCTCTACGGACTCAGCCCCTACTCGGATCACAGCTCTCAGGACTACGGCCTCACACCTGCAATGACGGCAACCGCCAGGGTTGTCCAGATCAAAGAGGTTCCCGCCGGTGAGGGAGTTTCCTACGGCTACCTCTACCGAACCGAGCGGCAGACCAAGCTCGCCCTAGTGCCGGTTGGCTACGCCGAGGGCTTCCCGCGCCTCGCAACCGGCGGCGCCGAAGTCTGGGTGTCAGGCCAGCGCTTCAGGGTTGCATCCCGCATCGCCATGGATCAGTTCGTCATCGATGTTGGTGATGCGCCAGTGAACCCTGGCCACACGGTGGTGCTGTTCGGCGACCCCGCGCAGGGGTATCCATCTGCGGACCAGTTGGCCGAGGCCGCCCAGACCATCAACTACGAGATTGTCACGCGAATGGGCGGAAGGTTCGAGCGAAGCTACGTCTCGGGCGGGCACAGGTACACGGCCGCGGAGGCTTCGGCTTGAGCAATCTGATTCTGAATCGTGAAGTGGCGGACGCCGACGAGATGCACGAGCTGGGCTTGGCGCTCGCGAATGTTTTAGGCGCCGGTGACATTGTGGTTCTAACCGGGCCGCTCGGTGCCGGCAAGACAACGCTCTCGCGCGGCATTGGCGAGGGCATGGCGGCGGTTGGCACGGTATCCAGTCCAACCTTTGTGATAGCCCGCACCCACCGCACCGGCAAGGGGCCCGCGCTGGTTCACGTGGACGCGTACCGCCTCGGTGGCCCCGAGGAACTCGACGATCTTGACATCGATTTCGCCAACTCGGTGACGCTCATCGAGTGGGGTCGCGGCTTCACCGATGGCCTGAGCGATTCTTGGCTGGACATCGAAATCGAGCGTGATCACTCCGGGGCGTCGGAGGTTCGTCAGATTAGGGTTGAAGGGTTTGGTCCGCGTTGGGAAGGAGTGAGTCTGTGAGCCTGATTTTGGCAATTGACACCACAGCAGGCACCTCCGTGGCCCTGCTCCAGGACGACCGCGTGCTCGCCAAAGTGAGCCACGACTCAGGCGTCAAGCACGCCGAACTAATCGGAAACGCAATCACCGAGGTGTTCGCCGCAACCGCCGTTCGGCCTCAGGCCCTCACCGCAGTTGTGGTTGGGCGCGGCCCCGCACTCTTCACCGGTCTGCGTGTGGGCATCGCCGCGGGGCTCATGTTTGCCGAGGCCGCCGGCTGCGCTGTTCTCGGGGCCGTTAGTCACGACGCCATTGCCCTCGAACTCTATTCCACCGATGGCAACCTGCCCGACCAACCCCTGCTCATCACAACCGATGCCCGCCGCGGCGAGGTGTACTGGGCACTCTACGGCGGCCTGGATGAAGCCGGACTCCCGGTGCTGCTCGCCGGCCCAGCGGTTGGCAAACATCAGGACGTGATCGAGGCGCTCGCCGAATCTCACGGCAGCATCACCGAACGCACAGGCGGCGCGGGCGCCGAATGGGTAGCAAGGCTGGCCGAGCGTCAGCTTGCCGCGGGCGTTGCGACAACCGATACCTCGGCGCTGTACCTGCGGGCACCCGATGCCGTGTTGCCTAAACCAAACCAGCAGTTTGGAAAGCGGGTGAGTGGCTGATGGCCAGGTTTACCATTCGCGCTGCTCAGCCGGCAGACCTTGCGGCAATCATGGAGCTTGAGCACGCATGCTTCCCCAGCGATGCCTGGAGCGAGCAGTCGATGCGAGACGAGCTATCGGCCCACCACACGCGCTACTTTGTGATCTTGAAAACAGATCCGGAGCGTCTCGGCTACGAGGTGATTGGCTACGCGGGCTTGGCCAAGCTCGAGGGCAGCGAGCAGTCAGACGTGCAAACCATCGCTATCGCGGAGCAGGCCCGCGGTCTCGGGCTGGGCCGCAGGCTCATGCAGCACCTGCTCACCGAAGCCACTCGCCAAGGTGCACGTGAGACCTTCCTGGAGGTTCGCGCCGACAATCCGGTGGCGCAGGGGCTCTACGAGAGCCTGGGTTTCGAGATTATCGACCGCCGCAAGAACTACTACCAGCCGGATGGCGTTGATGCCCTGGTGATGCGCGCCAACCTTGGAATTGAGGCGAAGCGGGAGCCAATCGTGCTCGGCATCGAGTCTTCGTGCGACGAGACTGGAGTTGGAATTGTGCGCGGCAGCACGCTGCTGGCAAACGTGATTTCTTCATCGATGGAGGCGCACGCGCGCTTCGGCGGAGTGGTTCCCGAGGTGGCAGCACGCGCCCACCTGGAGGCCCTGCAGCCAACCCTCCACAAGGCGCTGCAGGAAGCCCAGATTTCGCTCGACGAAATTGACGCCATCGCGGTTGCCAACGGACCGGGCCTGGCCGGCGCGCTGATGGTTGGCGTTGGTGCCGCCAAGGCGCTCGCGGTTGGCCTCGACAAGCCCATCTATGCCGTGAACCACCTTGTTGGCCACGTCGGCGCAGATGTGCTCGAGCGCGGCGAGGTTGAGGTTCCGACAATTGCGCTTCTGGTTTCCGGCGGTCACACCTCGCTGCTTTTGGTGCGCGACCTCATCGATGACGTTGAGCTGCTTGGTGAGACCATTGATGATGCGGCGGGCGAGGCCTTCGACAAGGTGGCAAGGCTGCTGGGGCTTCGCTACCCGGGCGGCCCCGAGATTGACCGAGTGGCGGCTAGCGGTAACCCTGCCGCGATTCGATTCCCTCGCGGCCTGACTCTGCCCAAGGACATGGAGAAGCACCGCTACGACTTTTCCTTCAGCGGCCTCAAAACCGCTGTTGCGCGCTGGGTTGAGGTTGCTCAGGACTCCGGCCAAGAGTTCTCGGTGCCCGATGTTGCGGCCAGCTTCCGTGAGGCCGTGGTTGACGTCCTGGTTTCTAAGGCCGTGAACGCCTGCCTGGATCACGGAGTTCCAAGGTTGCTGCTCGGCGGAGGCGTGGTTGCCAACCGCAGGTTGCGCGAGGTGGCCCAGGCCCGCTGTGACGCCAACGGCATCGAGCTTAGAATCCCGGCGTTCAGCCTCTGCACCGATAACGGCGCCATGATCGCCGCCCTGGGAGCACAGCTTGTGATGGCGGGCCGCGCCCCCAGCAATCTTGGATTCGGTGCAGACAGCACTCTTCCCGTGACTACCGTTCAGACGCTCTAGGGCCTGGATTTTTCTTTCAAGAAACTCCCAGACTTCTCCAAGCCTGCGCTCAGGTGACTCTGGTTTTCTAAATACAGACAGAAAACCAATCCAGTCGAGGAGCACCAAAATGGCAAAGACCACCGAAGCGGCAGAGACCGTGGCAACCCCCGCAGCACCTGCCGAGTACGTAGCCGCGCAGCACGGCTACGACTACACCAAGCTCAACACCCTCGCCGTGGTATCTATCGCAACCGCAGTGTCCTGGGTTGGCACGGTTGCCGGAATCATCACCGGTCACATCGCTCTGGCACAGATCAAGCGCTCGGGTGAGAAGGGTCGCGCTCTGGCCATCACCGGACTCGTCCTCGGCTATCTCTACCTGGCCGGCGGCATCGCCATGGCAGTCCTTTCGCTGCTTCTGCGTCTTCGCGGATTTGGTGGCGGCGATGACTTCTTCCAGAACCACAACATGAACGGCTTCGTCCAGGTGAATCCAAACGGGTTCAACGGCGGCGGAATGATGAACCTCAACGGCAACAACTAGTTGCCGTTCCAAAACTGAATAAG
>JBJTNC010000002.1:0-18615 GCA_046073865.1 Micrococcales bacterium
AAGCTGATTCTCGAGGCCCAGGAGCGCTTCCAGTCGGCAGACCACTAGGTCTTTCGACAACTACAGCTTTCAAAACGAAACCCCGGTCAATCGACCGGGGTTTCGCACGTTTCAGGAGCCTTAGGCGGTTGGCCTGCCGGCGTAAGGGAAGAGCTCGCCGTAGCGCAGCGGGACGATTCGCACCGTGCGCGCAGGGTTTGGGGCTTCGAGCATCATTCCGCCACCCAGGTAGATGACAACGTGATACTTGTCTCCGCTAAACGGCGTGCCGGCCAGCGAGTACCACATTAGGTCGCCGGCTACGGCGTCCTTCACCGGAATGAGCTTTCTTCCCATGGCCATGGTGAGGAACTGGTTGGTTGCCGAGTGGGTTCCGATGTAAACACCCGCGGCCGCGTAGGCGGCCTTTGTGATGCCGGAGCAATCCCACACCGATGGTCCCATGCCGCCCAGAACGTATGCCTCACCAAGCTGCTGCTTGGCGAAGTTAATGGCAACCTGAACCAGGCTCTCGTTTGGCGGGCCAACGTTGTAGAGCGAAGGGGCGTCTGGTTCGCTGGCTCCTGCATTCTGGCGGGCCTCGGCGGCCAGACCCTCGGCGCGCTGCTGCTCCAGGCTTGCGGTGGTGTTCTGCAGGGCGGCGAGCTGCGCGTAGAAGGTCTTGTTGAGCGCGTTGTCCCTGTCAACCTGGGACTGCACAGCCTGGGCTGCGGAGGTTGCTTCGGCAAACTTGGCCTTGGCATCGGCAGCCTTCACGGCCAGCTCCGACTTGGCGACCTTCAGCTGGTTGGCGATGGACTGCGCGTACTTGGCCTTCTCAACCGCGCGCTGGAAGATTGTGTCGTTCTGCTGCGCCACCTTGTCCTGGGCGCCCAGTTTGTAGAGCAGACTGTTGGCGTTGCCCGGGTTGAGCAGCAGGTTGACGGTGGTTCCGCCGGCGCCATCGCGGTACATTTGGGCGGCAATCTGCCCCAGCTGATTCTTGGCGAGCGTTGCCTGCGCGTTGGCCTGGTTCACCTGCCCCTGGAGCGACTTAACCTTGGCGGCCATCTGGTCAACTAAGGACTGAGCCTGGTTGAACGCCTCGCCCTTGATGAGCGCAACCTTGGAGAGTGCTGCCGCGTGCGCTGCCTCGGCCTGAACAATGGCCTCCAGCTTTGCGATCATCGCCTTCTTGGCGGCAACCTTTTTCTTTGCGGCCTGGATGTCTGACCACGATGGATAGCTGGGCTTGGCCTCGGCCGGAACACCAGCGATGGGCGAAATGGAGAGCGTGAGAGCGGTGGCTGCGGCGAGGATGAAACGGCCCGCGCGCGCCCGCTTTATTGATGATGAGCCAACTGACATGCTTCACCTCCAAACGGCACTACTACCTTCGAGGCTAACAGGTGAGGGTCTCGGGTTGCGCAACCTCGCCGAAGCGACTAGGCTAGTTCCTCGGTGCTATAAAGCTCCCGCTTTGTAGGCCCCATCGTTTAGTGGCCTAGGACGCCGCCCTTTCACGGCGGTAGCACGGGTTCGAATCCCGTTGGGGTCACTTATGAAGCGGTGGATGCACTTTATGGTCCTGTAGCGCAGTTGGTTAGCGCGCCGCCCTGTCACGGCGGAGGTCGCGGGTTCAAGTCCCGTCAGGATCGCCAGGCGAAGAGATTCGCTCGGGTGGAGAAATCCACTCTGGCTCTGTAGCTCAGTTGGGAGAGCGAACGACTGAAAATCGTTAGGTCACCGGATCGACGCCGGTCGGAGCCACAAGTTGGCCCTCGCAGGTTCCTAGGAACAAGCGGGGGCTTTTTTGTTGCCCTGCCGGCAGATCCGAGGCCGGCAGATCCGAGGCCTCCCATCCCGAGGCCGGCCATCGCACCCCAGCCTGGGTCACCCAAAACCACTTCACTAGTCTTTAACCGTGTACGTTGTAGTCGCCTTGGGTTTCATGACCGCTCTGGTCTATGGCTTCGGCGATTTCTTTGGGGCGGTTGCCTCCCGCAAAATCAAGCCGCTGCTGGTCACCGGCATGGCGGGTTGGTCCGGACTCATAATGCTGCTGGGTCTGCTGCTGAGCGGCGCGCTGCACGCCCATTTTTCAACCATTTCAATAATCGCCGGCGCGGTAGGTGGCGTCTTCAGCGCCTTCGGCCTGTTCTGCCTCTATCAGGCCCTCGCGATTGGCCCCATCAGCATCATCTCCCCGCTGGCCGCCGTAGTGGGCGCGATCGTGCCGGCCGTGGTTGGCGGCGTGGCCCTGCACGAGCGCTTCGGCCTGGTTGACTGGCTTGCCATCGGTGTGGTCTTGGTTGCCATTGTGCTGGTTGCCTACCACCCGGACGGCCACCACGCACAGAGGCCAACTGCCCGCGGCCTGGGCTTTGGCGTTGGGGCGGGCGTTGGCATTGGCGTGGTACTGGTGATGCTGCACCTGCCACCTGCCAGCGATGGAATCGCGGCGATCACGCTGATGCGAGCCGAGAACGCCACCATTCTCGGGGCGGTTGCCGTCTCGCTGATTCTGCGCGGCAGGGCCGGAAAACGGGATTTTGCTGACATTAGTGTCAGCATGTGGTTTACTGTACTTGCAACCGGAGTTTTAGACGCAACCGCCAACCTGCTGTTCGTCTTCGCCTCCGGAATGGGAAGCCTGACTGTGGTGAGCGTGCTCACCTCGCTCTACCCGCTGGGAACAATTTTCCTAGCGAGGGTGGTTCTAAAGGAGAGGCTTGCACTCAACCAACTGGTTGGCGTGCTCCTGGCGCTTGGGGCGAGTGCAATGCTGGCCCTCAACTAAACAGTTTCCAATCGGAGGAATCGTGGCTAAGTTACTCTTCAACCGCTGGGTGGGGCTCGTCTTCATCTCAATGGGTATTTCGCTCGTCATCATCGACGGCACCATCGTCAACACAATCTTCCCAACCGTCATCAAGGCACTGAACCTCACCTCAACGCAGGTGCAGTGGGTTCAGGAATCCTACGTCCTGGTCTTCGCGTCGCTGCTGCTGATCTGGGGCTCGCTGGCAGACCGCTACGGTCGCCGCCTCATGATGATCATCGGTGTGCTGCTGTTCATCGCGGCGTCGGTTTGGGCGGGTACCTCCACCAGCGCCGACAGCATGATCCTGGCCCGCGTGGTTCAGGGCATCGGTGGCTCCATGGTGCTGCCAACCACCCTCTCGCTGGTGAACGCCAACTTCGCAGGTCGCGAGCGCGGAATCGCCTTCGCCGTCTGGGGCTCCACCATCGGTGGAATGGTTGCGCTCGGCCCGGTAATTGGCGGCTGGCTTGCCAGCACCTACACCGATGGCTGGCGCCTCGCATTCAACGTGAACCTGCCAATTGGAATCTTGATTGTCATCGGTGTGCTGCTGTCCGTTCCAGAATCCAAGGTTGCCAGCAAGCACGACGGGCTCGACGTGGTTGGTGCACTCATCTCTATTGTGATGTTCCTCACCCTCGTGTTTGGCCTCATCGAGGGCCGCACCTACGGCTGGCTAACCGTCAACAAGCAGTTTGAGCTGGGATCGTTCAAGTGGGCTAGCTCAGGAATCAGCGTGATTCCAGTTGCCCTGGGCATCTCGGTTCTCAGCGCCGTGCTGTTTGTGCTCTGGGAGCGCGGCCGCGCCAAGCGTCAGAAGAATGTGATTCTCGACCTCGACCTCTTCCACATCGCAAGCTTCCGCAACGGTTCCATCGCGGCCCTCATTATCAGCATGGGCGAGTTCGGCGTGATCTTTGCGCTGCCGCTGTGGCTGCAGAACGTTCAGGGCCTATCGGCC
This sequence comes from Micrococcales bacterium, assembly GCA_046073865.1. Lineage (GTDB taxonomy): Bacteria > Actinomycetota > Actinomycetes > Actinomycetales > Microbacteriaceae > Rhodoluna. The sequence continues at coordinate 3,765 of JBJTNC010000002.1, forward strand.
GTTGACTCGGGACTGGTGCTGCTGTGGCTTGCAGGTGGCGCGTTCCTCGCCAGCGGTGCCGCCGGATCCATGTCGGGCAAGGTCTCGCCTGCCACTGCTGTTCGCGTTGGCGTTCTGCTCGAGCTGGTTGGTGTTTCAGCGGTTGCGCTCGCAATCGGCAACGATGCCGGCTGGGGCTGGGTTGCGCCGGGTCTGCTGCTCTACGGAATTGGCGTTGGCTTTGCCACCGCACAGCTGACCGGTGTGATCATGATCGACGTGAACCAGGACAAGGCCGGCCAGGCCTCCGGCACCCAGAGCACCGCCCGCCAGGTTGGTTCCGCACTCGGAATCGCGGTTATCGGAACCACCCTGTTCACCGCAACATCCAGCATCATGACCGACAAGCTCAACGCGCTGAACCTGCCATCGCAGTTCTTCAACGACGCCCAGAAGAAGGCCATCGTTGACGCCGTGGTCGATTCCTCGGGTGGCGCAATTCCGGTGCTGAAGCAGCAGCTCATTGAGAAGTCGCACGGAATGCTGCCGGCAAACACCGCGGCTCAGATTGCCGATGCCGCCGGCCACTCGTTCAGCCAGGGTGCCATGTGGGCAGCCTACTGCGCGGTTGGCTTCCTGGTTGTGGGCTTCCTCAGCACCTTCAAGCTAAGTTCGAAGCAGCATAGTGAAGGATCCCACGCCGAATAAATTCGGCTAGACCATCCCCGAAGGCGTTGTACGTGGCGGCGAATCTTTCGTCGTCCACGTACATCTGCCCGAGGGCCACGTAGGCGGCAAGGTCCGGGGTCCAGAAGTTGCAGATCCAGCGGTAGTGATTGCCGATCTGCTCCTGAACCGCCGATTCGGTTGGTGAAACCCCGGCAAGCATCAGCGCGGTCAGCGAGACCGCAATCTCGCCGTGCTGCGCAAAGATGGCCCGCTGCTCCTGCAGAGTGAGCTTTGCCATTCGCTGCTGGCTCTGGGCAAAGTTGTCTGGCCAGCGCTGCTGCGCTTCGTTGGCGTAAGGGTTTTGCGTCATATCAAGGTCTTCCACCATTTGAGGCTACCGCTCAGGAGTAAAGTTTTTCCTTGTGAATGAATCACTGATTCCCAAGCGACTCCTAATTGGTAAGAAGTTGTCCAACGACAACCTAGAGGGGCAGCTCCTCCCAAAGTTCATCGCTCTCCCAGTTTTTTCCAGCGACCCGCTGTCTTCCGTGGCCTACGGTCCACAGGAGCTGCTGATGATCCTCACCCTCGGTGGAGCCACATTCCTTTCATTCGCACCCACCATCGCGGCCATCGTTGTGCTGCTGCTCACCGTGATTGTGCTCAGCTACCGCAAGATTGTTGAGGCCTACCCCGGCGGAGGTGGCGACTACGAGGTTGCCAAGATCAACCTCGGAGACCGCGCCGCGCTCATCGTTGCTTCCGCGCTTCTGCTCGACTACGTGATGACCGTTGCCGTGTCCATCGCATCCGGCACCGACAATCTGATTTCGGCGTTCCCCGTGCTCAACACCTACCGGGTTGAGATTGCGGTTGCCTTCGTGCTGATTCTCACCGCGGTGAACCTGCGCGGCGTCAAGGAATCGGGCGTGGCATTCGCCATCCCCACCTACATCTTCCTGGTTTCGGTGCTGGCCATGATCGGCGCCGGTGCCTACCGAGTGATGCTCGGGCACCAGCTTGTTGCACCATCGGCCCACTACGCGGTGAACGTCTACACCGCGGACCTGCAGAACGCCACGCAGGCCGCAGTCATCCTGCTCTGCCTGCGCGCCTTTGCCTCCGGCTGTTCGGCGCTAACCGGCATCGAGGCGATCGCCAACGGTGTTCCGGCATTCCGCAAGCCAAAGGTCAAGAACGCTCAGAAGACCATGGTGATGATGGGAGCTGCCGCCGTCACCATGTTTATTGGTGTAACCGCTCTGGCGCTCATCTCGAAGGTTCACTACGCCGAGGACCCATCCCAGGGGCTCATCGGTTGGCACGGAAATGGGCCTCAGCTCACCGTGATTGCCCAGATTGCATACGCAGTTTTCGGCAACAACTCGTTCATGTTCTACGTGATTCAGGCAGGCACGGCCGCGGTTCTGCTGCTTGCCGCCAACACGGCCTTCAACGGCTTCCCGCTGCTGTCCTCTGTTCTCGCCAAGGATGGCTTCGCCCCAAAGGCACTTCTCACCCGAGGCGATCGCCTGGTTTACTCCAACGGCATGTTTTCCCTCATGGCCGCCGCGCTCTCGCTGATCATCATCTACCAGGCCTCGGTGACCGGACTGATTCAGCTCTACATCATCGGTGTATTCACAAGCTTCACCGTGGGTCAGCTGGGCATGCTGAAGCACTGGCGCCGCGGCAAGGCCGACGGCAGCATCAGCAAGCACAACGCCAACAGCGGCCTGGCAATCAACGGCCTCGGCGCAACCCTCACCTCCGTCGTTCTGGTGATTGTTACCATCACCAAGTTCATGCACGGCGCCTGGCTGGTCTTCATCATCATGCCGGTGCTCTACTGGGTGATGTACAACACCAAGCGCTACTACGCCGAGGTTGAGAAGGAAATCGCCTTGGACGCCAAGACCGTATTTGGTTCCAAGGGTGACTACGCCGTAGTAATGATGGATAAGCTGAACAAGCCGCAGCTAAAGGCCCTCGACTACGCGCTGTCATCGCGTCACACCGAGATGGAGGCGGTGCACATCGCGGTGGATCCAGAGCGCGCCATTCAGTTTGAGAACGAGTGGAAGCAGCTTGGCATCGAGGTGCCGCTGCGCATCATCGAGAGCCCATACCGCGAGTTTGCGGCACCTTTGATTGAGTACCTCACCAAGCACCGCGAGGCCAACGGCTCAGAGCGAATCAGCGTTTATCTGCCCAAGTACGTGGTTGGCCACTGGTGGGAGCACGTTCTGCACAACCACCGCGCAAACCGAATCCGCAAGCAGCTGATGTACGTGCGCGGCGTGATGGTGACTCTAGTGCCCTGGCGTCTCGAGAGTGCCGACAAGGTCAACCTCTTCGAGCGCCGGCCACTGCCGGGAGACGTTCGTCGCGGCGACAACGTGCGCCCCGTCTCGCGTCGCCACGCTCACGGCCGCAATATCGTTAGCCGGTTCCAGACCACCAAGAACCCGAGCGAACACGAGTAGACCGTGAAGCTGAATCCACCGCCCCGCGCACTGCTGCTCGCCTTTCTGGGTGGCGCACTCGGATCGGTGCTGCGCTACGCGGTGGGCCAGGCGTTCGACAACGCAACCACACTGCTGATTGTGAACCTGCTGGGTGCAGCCTTCCTCGGCTGGGTCAACGGATCTTCCGGTGGCCCCAAGCCACGCTTCGTTTCGGCAGAGAGCAAGTGGTTCTGGGGTGCCGGTTTTGCCGGCGGCTTCACAACGATGAGCGGGCTGGCCCTCGGCTTCGTCCTGCTAACCGCCCAGATTGGCGCAGTGATGGGCGTTGTCTACCTGCTATCGCAGTTGTTCTTCGGGCTCATCTGCTACGGCTCGGGCTACCGCGCCGGAAGGGGAGAGTGGCCAAGTGTCTAATCCCTCATTCTTTATTGCCGTCTTGGGGGTAGCTCTGCTCGGTGGAGCCGGCTCGGTGGTTCGCCTGGTGCTCTCGCACTGGCACGGCAGACTGCCCTGGGGCATCCTGGTTGGCAACACGGTTGCATCGGTGGTTGTTGGATACATGTTCCCCATCAGTCAGAGCGGCGCCCAGGGATCGGTTTTCACGGCCACCCTCATCGCAACCGGATTCGCCGGCGGGCTATCAACCTTTAGCTCGTGGACAGCGCAAACCATGCACCTGATGGTGGAAAAGCAGCCTCGCCTGGGCTACCTGAACTTTGTGCTCAATATGGCCCTTCCGGTGGTAGGCGCACTTGTGGGCATGCTGGTGAGCATGCAACTGCTAAAATAACGGCAGGTTTTTTATTGTTCCGCTATTTTGGGGCGGACCAGATTTTGGATGGGGTCTTTGGCATGGGCCGTGGCCGTCAAAAGGCGAAGCACACAAAGGTTGCGCGCGAGCTGAAGTACTTCAGCCCTAACACCGACCTCGATGCACTGCAGCGCGAGCTGGGTCACGAGACCGAGGGCGAGGCTCAGCCGGACTACGAGGACAAGTGGGCCGACATGTACGCCGACGACGAGGACGAGGACGAAGAGTCCGAGGACGACGAAGAGCAGAAATAGGTTCTTAGTAAACCGCCGAGCATTGCTCGGCGGTTTTCATTTAACCGAGGGCATTTGGGGGCTAGCGGGCGCTAGTCCGGCCAGCCCCAGCCATTCAGCAGCAGCTATTCGCTGGCAAACATTGGGCGCGAAACCTGCGCGTCCGGGGCGCTCAGTAGGGCCGCAACCTCGCCCGGGAACTCGCCGCTCAGCACATCGGCCAGGGTCAGTTCCTCAAGCACCTTGCGAAGCGCTACGCGCACTGCCAGCCAAACGTCTTTCAGGTGCTCTGCGGATCCGGAGTAAGAAACGGCCTCCGGGCGAAGGCCGCGCACGGCGGCCAGCGGCCCGTCCAGAACGCGCATGATGTCCGCGAGCGGAATGGCGTTCGGAGACCTGCTCAACCGGTAGCCACCCACGGCTCCGCGCTGACTGATTACAAATCCGGCATGACGCATTTCTGTGAGGATTGCCTCGAGAAACTTGAAGGGGATTTCCTGGCCGGTTGCGATTTCTTCGCTCTTGATCAGCCTGGTCTCGGGCCCCTCGTAGGCCTCGGCCAAAACCAGGAGTGCGCGAAGACCGTAGTCGAGCTTGGCCGAAATCTGCATGCACTCATTCAAGCAGGGGCTGGCCCCGGGGGCAAATCATCCTGATTATTTCGAAACATTTCACTCAAACCAACGCTCGGTTTGCGGGAGGCTCGGCGGACACATAGTCTTATCGAGCACCATTTCCTACAAAATCTGTAGAAATAGTGGAAAAGCATCCCCATCCAGAAAGAGAACCATTATGTCCAGTCGCAAAGCAACTACGGCCGTAACCATCGCCGCTCTCGCAGCGGCTGTGATTATGGCTCCAGCTTCGGCCCAGGCAGCCGCAAAGCCACTGCCTACCGCAACCACCGTGAACATCGGTTACTTCGGTAACCTCACCCACGCACCTGCGCTCATCGCCCGCCAGCAGAAGCTTTTCGAGAAGTACCTCGGCCCAAACGTTGAGGTCAAGTACACCCTGTTCACCGTCGGTACCGCCGAGATCGAGGCACTCAAGGCAGGCGCCATCGATGTTGGCTACGTTGGCCCAGCACCGGCAATCAACGGCTACCTGACCACCGCGGGAACCGCACTCAACATCGTCTCCGGCGCAACCCAGGGTGGCGCAAAGTTCATCGTCAAGCCCGCGCTGATTGCAACCGAGGGCAAGCCAACCGCAGCGGAGATCGCTGCACTTGCCGGCAAGAACATCGCTGACCCAGGAGTTGGCGGAACCCAGGATGTTGCCCTCAAGAACTACCTGTGGTCCAACAAGCTGTGGGCAAACGGTGCGCCGACCGCAAACGTAGTTCCGCTGGCAAACGCCGACACCCTCAGCCAGTTCAAGCTGGGCAACATCGATGGCGCCTGGGTTCCAGAGCCATGGGCAACCCGCCTGATCCAGGAGGGTAACGGAAAGGTCTTCATCGATGAGGCAAACCTGTGGAAGGGTAACTCCTTCCCAACCACCGAGGTGGTTGCGCGCCAGGCCTTCCTGCAGCAGTACCCGGGAAGCGTGAAGGCTGTGCTTAAGGCTAACCTAGAGGCAATCGCGTTCCTCAATAACCCCGCCAACAAGACCGAGGCAATCAACGAGGTTCAGGCAGACCTGCTGGCCGACACCGGCAAGCAGCTATCGGACGCAGTGATTCAGGCAGCCTGGCCATCGCTGAAGTACTCTGCAGACCCGGTTGCACCTGGCATCCGTCAGAACTACCTGAACGCATCCAAGTTCAACCTGCTGCCAGCCGGTTCCACCTTCGGCCAGCTAAAGGGAATCCTCAACCTGAGTCTGCTGAACGGCCTTCGTTCCGCGCAGCACAAGAAGCCATTCACCATTCCAAAGTCCCTGAAGAAGTAGTACGGACCAATCCTTGAACCAACCAAACCCAGCCGTTACCCTCGCCCGCACGGGCGAGGGTAACGGCAATATCGCAGTAATCAGCAACCTGGCAAAGCGCTACGGCAGTGGTGGCAGCCTCGTCATCGACAACCTCAACCTCACAATCCGCTCGGGCGAGTTTGTTGCCCTGGTTGGCGCCAGCGGTTGCGGCAAGAGCACGCTGCTCAATATCCTCAGCGGCCTGGATTCGCAAAGCTCTGGGCATATCACCCTCGGTGCCGAGCCGGCGCTGCTGTTCCAGGAGCACGCACTGCTACCCTGGCTTACCGCGGGCAGGAACATCGAGCTGGCACTCAAGCTGATTGGCGTGCCTAAGGTCGAGCGCAGGGCCAAGGCCCAGGAATTGCTGGAGCTAGTTCACCTGCCGCTCGCCTACGATCTTCGACCACACGAGCTATCCGGCGGAATGCGACAGCGCGTTGCAATAGCCCGTGCGCTCGCCCAGGGCCGCAAGTTCCTTCTCATGGACGAGCCTTTTGCTGCCCTGGACGCCATCACGCGCGACCTGCTGCACGAGGAACTCATCCGCATCTGGGAGGAGACCGGGCTCACCGTCCTGTTCGTCACCCACAACGTGCGCGAGGCCGTGCGACTTGGCCAGCGCGTGATCCTCATGTCTTCTAGGCCCGGCCGGATCATCAACGAGTGGCACGTAGCCGGCGAAGAGCACCGAAGAATTGAGTCGCCAATCGTGAGCCAGCTCTCGCTTGAAATCACCGATGAACTGCGCAAGGAGATCAAGCGCCATGGCTAACCCAAAACCCGCCGTAGACGAACTTAGCGAACTAGCCGCCGGCCTGGACGCGCTCGACACCCACATCGATGCCAAGCCAAACAGGGCCAAGCGCGTGCTTGGAGGCTTTGCGCCTCTTGCCGCCGTCGCCCTGGTGCTGGTGATTTGGGAGGTGGCCGTTTTGCTGAAGCTGCAGCCATCGTGGATTCTCCCGAGCCCAGCCCAGGTGTGGACGGCGCTGGTTCAGCGCGCGGTGGACCCAAACCACAACACCAACCTCTGGTTCAGCGCCTTCAACAGCCTGCGCAAGGGCGTCACCTGCTTCCTGATTGCGCTGGCCATCGGAACCCCACTCGGCATTCTGCTTGGCCTCAACAAGAAGCTTCGCCTGGTTATTAGGCCGCTCCTCACCGGCCTGCAGCAGCTGCCATCGGTGGCCTGGGTGCCGGCGGCCATCATCTGGTTTGGTCTAACCGACACCACCATCTTCGCCGTGGTTCTGCTCGGCGCAACGCCATCGATTGCAAACGGACTGATCAGCGGAATCGACCAGATTCCAACCATCTACCTGCGAGCCGGACGAGTTCTGGGAGCGAAGGGGTTCACCTTTATCCGCGAGATACTGCTTCCCGCCTCCTGGCCCGGCTTCCTAACCGGACTGGAACAGGGTTGGGCGTTCTCCTGGCGCTCACTGATGGCCGCGGAGCTCATCGCCATCAACCCCGCCCTGGGACCGGGACTCGGCCAGATGCTGGACAACGCGCGCCAGCTGGGCGACATGGCCGGTGTCATCGGATCAATCGTGGTAATCCTGGTGGTGGGAGTCGTGATTGAGCGTGTGGTGTTTGCGCCGCTGCGTGAGCGAACCCTGCGTAACCGCGGACTGCTCAGATAACCCGGATGTGAAAATCGCCCCGAGCCAATAACTGCTCGGGGCGATTTTCGTTGCTCTTGAAACCGCTACTGTGCGGCTCGGCTGATGCGAACCTGCTCGGCGCGGTCAACCACCTTCACGCGCTCACGCGGAACCTCAACCGTACCTTCGGCGTTGTGCGGACGGCTGGGAACCGGTCCGTAGGCCGCGCCGAGGGAAAGCTCGTGGGCGTTGAGGCCCTGCCATCCCTGCCAGGTCACGTACTCCACGCCGCGGGCCGAAAGCTTGGCAAGCAGGTCATCGGTGTCCGGGGTGGCCGGGTCTGCAAAGGAAGGGGCATCGGCAACCAGGTTCTCGATGGTCTCCATGGCGTCGCTCTTGGTGTGACCGATGAGGCCGACTGGGCCGCGCTTGATCCAGCCGGTGGCGTATATGCCGGCAACCTGGTTGTCGTCGCCGTCAACAACGCGACCACCCTGGTTGCGAATAACACCTGACTCGTGGTTGAAGGGAACCTCCGGCAGAACACTGCCCCAGTAGCCAATGGCGCGGTAAACGGCCTGAAGGTCGTAGTTTCGCAGCTCGCCGGTGCCAACAACCTTGCCGTTGACGCCCTCGCCTGCCGGACCCTCTGCGGGAGCCGTGCGCTCAAACTGCATGCCGGTTACCTTGCCGTTTTCGCCAGTGATGGCAACCGGCTTGCTCCAGAAGTGCAGGTGCAGGCGACGCTTGGCGCCGGTCTGCTCGCGCTCGCGCCAGCTCTCCAGAACCCTGGCCATGACGCGGTGCTGGTTGGTGACGCCCTCGGCGTCCTCGTTGAACCAGCCCTCCGGGAAGTCCTCGTCGTAGAGCACGATGTCAACGTCCTTGACCTCGCCGAGCTCGCGGAGCTCGATCGGGGAGAACTTGATGGAGGCCGGGCTGCGGCGTCCGAAGACGTGCACATCGGTGACCGGAGAGGCCTTGAGCCCCTCGTAGACGTTCGCCGGGATGTCGGTGGTGAGCAGGTCGTCGGCCTGCTTGGCAAGCATGCGGGCCACGTCGAGAGCCACGTTTCCGTTGCCGAGAACGGCAACCTTCTCGGCGTTCAGCGGCCAGGTGCGAGGCACGTCGGGGTGGCCGTCGTACCAGGAGACGAAGTCGGCGGCGCCGTAGGAGCCATCGAGGTCAATGCCCGGGATGCTGAGCTGGGCGTCCTTGATTGCGCCGGTTGCAAAGATCACCGCGTGGTAGTGTTCGCGCACGTCATCGAGGGTGATGTCCTTGCCAAACTCAACGTTGCCAAAGAAGCGAATGTTGCCCGAGTCCAGCATCTCGTGAAGCGAGTTCACGATGCCCTTGATGCGCGGGTGGTCCGGTGCCACACCGTAGCGAATCAGGCCGTATGGTGCCGGCAGCAGATCAAAGAGATCGATGGTCACGTTCTCGTAGGAGTTGGCGAGGATGTTGCCAGCGTAGATGCCGGCGGGACCCGCGCCAAAAATGGCCACTCGAATGGCTTTGCTCATTGATTGTCTTCCTTAGTTTGCTAAACCAATTTCAGCAGTTAAAAGTTCGGGCGCAAAATGGCTGCGCAATACAACGTCACCCACAACGATAACCGCAGGCGAGCGCACATCCTTCTCGGCGGCCAGCTGCGCGATGTTTCCGAGGCTTCCGATGGTCACGCGCTGGTTGGCTCCGTAGCCGTCCTCGATGATGGCAACCGGGCAGTCTTCGCCCCTGACTCCCGCGGCAAGCGCGGCCGCAGACTCAGCCAGTTTGCTGACGCCCATCAGGATTACCACGGTGTGGTCTCGGCCGCCGCCCACCGATGAGACACCCTCGTGTCCGGTGACTACGGTGAAACCGGTAGCCACTCCCCTGTGGGTAACCGGGATACCCGCGGCCGCCGGAACCGAGATAGCGCTGGTGATTCCCGGCACAACCTCAACCCGCACACCGTTCGCAACGCAGTGATCTAGCTCCTCGCCGCCTCGGCCGAGCACGTATGGGTCGCCGCCCTTGAGGCGAACCACGCGCCTGCCAAGCTGCGCCTGCTCAACCAGAATCCGGTTTATCTCATCCTGCGGAATTGGGTGGTGGTCCGGCAGCTTGCCAACGTTTATCACGAGTGCGCTCGGCGCTAGGTCATCCAGCAGCGCGGTTGGGCCGAGCCTGTCGGCAACCACCACGTCGGCGTGCTTGAGAAGCGCAAGCCCCCTGGCCGTGATGAGCCCGAGGTGGCCGGGACCGCCGCCAACCAGTGCCACGGTGCCGGGAACTTGAGGTGCCCCGATGAGGGTGGAGACAGTTGCACCGCGGGTTGGCTGGGCGCCCAATTCGCCGGCTTCCAGCAGGGCCGCGATGGAGTCGCGCAGCGCCATAGATCTTCGCGGGTCGCCGTTTCCAAAGGTGGCAACGGTGAGGCCGTCGTGCCTTGCGACCGCGGGAACCCAGGCGGTGGAATCCTCCGCAACAGAGGCGTTCACGCAAAGGATGCGCGCATCGTCGCACTCGGCCGTGACAAGGGCATCAACCTCCGCCACTCCGGTTGCGGTGTGCACCAGCCAGGCGCCAGCGGTGTCGCCGCTCACAAACTCTCGGCGCTCCCAGCTGATCTGGCCGGTCAGGGCCAGCTCTGCGATTTCCGCCGTTGCCACGGGCGAGACCACCGTGACGAGCGCATCGCTGGAAAGCAGGCCCTTGACGCGCCTGGTGCCAACTGCGCCACCACCCACGACAAGCACGCGCTTGCCTGCGAGGCGGAGTCCCAGCGGATAGATTGCCAAAACGGTGTCCTAGATCGCGTAGGTGTTCTGCGCGGTGTGGATGCCGGCGGCGAGCGTGGCTCCATCCTGCGGGTGAATCAGCAGGAAGGCTCCGGCGCGACGGTTCTGCGCGTAGTCATCGATGGGAACCGGCGTGGCCAACCTGAGGCTGGCGTGACCGATGTCGTTGATCTCCAGCTTGTCGGCCGGGTCAATGGCCAGGGTCTCGAGGTTGCGGCGACCCTCGATGGCAGAAACAATCACCTGCGTGGTGACGGTTCCGGTCTTCAGCAGCAGTCGCTGACCGGCAACCAGCGGGCGCGGGTCGAGCCAGAACAACTCGCCGGACAGGTTGTTGGTTGGCTCGGCCAGGGTTCCCTCAGCCGCAATCACTGCACCGCGCGCCAGGTCAAACTGGTCGGCCAGTTCCAGCGCAACCGACTGCGGCGCGAATGCGGTCTGCACGCTTCGGTCCGCGATCGAGATTCCCGAGACGGTGGTCTTGAAGCCGCCCGGGTAGAGTTCAACGGTGTCGCCTACGGAGACGCTACCCGAGGCAATCTGCCCGAGATAGCCGCGGTAGTCGCGCAGTTCATCGGCGCGGTCGGCCGCGCTAGGAGCAAGCGCACCCTGCGGGCGAAGCACATACTGCACCGGCAGGCGGAACGGGTCGTCGTCGCGCTGCAACTCGTCGATGGCCGGAAGGCTCTCGAGTAACTCGAGCAGGGTTGGCCCCTGGTACCAGTCCGTGTGCGCCGAGCGCTCAACAACGTTGTCCCCAACTAGGGCGGAGACCGGGATGGCGTGCACGCCCGAGAGGTTGAGGTCGCGGGTCACCCTCTCCAACTGGCCCAGGATGTCGTCGAACACCTCGCGCGAGTAGTCCACGAGGTCTATCTTGTTCACGGCCACAATCACGTTTGGCACGCGAAGCAGCTGCACCACCGAGAGGTGGCGGCGGGTCTGCTCCAGCAGGCCGTATCTGGCATCGATGAGAACAATCACGGCGTCTGCGGTTGCGGCACCCGTCACCATGTTGCGGGTGTACTGAACGTGACCGGGGCAGTCGGCGAGGATGAACGAGCGAAGCGCGGTGGAGAAGTAGCGGTAAGCAACATCGATGGTGATGCCCTGCTCGCGCTCGGCGCGCAGTCCATCGGTGAGGAGAGCGAGGTCGAGCCCGCCCTCGTCGCCGCCGAAGCCGCGCTCGGCGGAGGTGCGCGCCACGGCCTCAAGCTGATCTACCAGGATCGACTTACTGTCGTGCAGCAGGCGACCCACCAGGGTGCTCTTGCCGTCGTCAACCGAACCAGCGGTGGCAAAGCGGAACAGGCCGCGCTCGGCCTCCAGTGTGCCGCGAGGAATGATGTTCTGGGTCTCACTCATTAGAAGTAGCCCTCCTTCTTGCGGTCTTCCATGGCTGCCTCACTGATGCGGTCGTCGGCGCGGGTGGCGCCTCGCTCGGTGAGGGTTGATGCGGCAACCTCGATGACAACATCGGAGATGCTGACTGCCGAGGACTCAACCGCACCGGTGCAGCTCATGTCGCCCACGGTGCGGTAGCGAACCAGGCGGGTCTCAACGGTCTCACTGGGCTCTGGCATTGAGACGGGGCCAACCGCGCGCCACATGCCGTCGCGGCGATAGACCTCGCGCTCGTGCGCCAGGTAGAGCGGCGGAAGCTCAATTCCCTCGCGCTCGATGTAACGCCAGATGTCTAGCTCGGTCCAGTTGGAGATTGGGAAGGCGCGAACGTGCTGGCCCGGCAGATGGCGGCCATTGTAAAGGTTCCAGAGCTCGGGGCGCTGGTTGCGCGGGTCCCACTGACCAAACTCGTCACGCAGGCTGATGATGCGCTCCTTGGCGCGGGCCTTGTCCTCGTCGCGGCGGGCGCCACCGAAGACGGCGTCGAACTTGCCATCTGTGATTGCATCCAGCAGCGGCAGGGTCTGCAGCGGGTTGCGGGTTCCATCGGGGCGCTCCTGCAGAATGCCGCGGTCGATGTAGTCCTGAACGCTCGCGACAACCAGCTTGAGGCCGAGGCGCTCCACGGTGCGGTCGCGGAAGTCGATCACCTCGGGGAAGTTGTGACCGGTGTCAACGTGCAGAACCGGGAACGGAACCTTGCCGGGGTAGAAGGCCTTCGCGGCCAGGTGCAGCACAACAACGGAGTCCTTGCCACCAGAGAACAGCAGCACGGGGCGCTCAAACTCGGCAACAACCTCGCGGATGATGTGAATGGATTCGCTCTCCAGGGTGTCCAGGAGGCTCAGGTTGTTGCTCATAGGTGTAGTCCACACTCCACTTTGCCGGTGCCGGCCCAGCGGCCGGATCGGGGGTCTTCGCCGGGTGCAACCGGCTTGGTGCAGGGCTCGCATCCGATAGACGGGTAGCCGTGCTGCAGCAGCAGGTTGGTTGGCACGCTGTGCTCGGTGGCGTAGTCGATTAACTCATCGAAGGTCCAGGCCGCAAGCGGGTTCACCTTGACCAGCCCGTTCTTCTCGTCCCAGCCAACCAGAGGCGTGTTGGCGCGGGTCTCGGCCTCATCGCGGCGCACACCGGTAAACCAAACCTCAAAGCTCTGCAGCTGATCGGTGAGCGGCTGAACCTTGCGCAGCGCGCAGCACAGGTTTGGATCGCGCTCGTAAAGCTTGGCGCCGTACTCGGCGTCCTGCTCGGCCACGGTCTGCTTTGGGGTGACGTCCAGCACGCGCACCTTCATGCGCTCGGCAACCTCGTTGCGGGTGGCGTGGGTCTCCACAAAGTGGTAGCCGGTGTCCAGGAAAAGCACCTCAACGCCCGGCAGTTGGTCTGCAACGATGGCCGGCAGCACGGCATCCGCCATGGAGCAAGCAACCGCGGCTGCGTCAACCGCGAAGTTCTTGGACACCCACTCGATGACGGCCTGAGCGGTTGCCTCTGGGGAATCCGGGTTTGCCTCGCGGAGCGAGTTCAGTTCGACGGCGCCGGCAAGCGCCAACTCGCGAAGCTCCGCCTCGGTGCGCTTCTTTTCTGCCACTACGGTCACTTGAGCTTCTCCTCGTCCGCACGGTGGGCCCACTCGGCAAAGCTCTCGCCCGGGGTCTTGTCGGCGTCGTAGGTGCGAACCACGCGCTCAACGTATTCGGTCAGGTTGGCGGCGGTCACCTTGAGGCCGCGGACGGTGCGGCCGAGGCCGGCCTCGTCGCGCTCGCGGCTAGCCAGGCCACCACCCAGGTGAACCTGGAAGCCGGGCTCCTGGCCACCGTTGCCGTCCGGCAGCAGTTGGCCCTTCAGGCCGATGTCCGCGATCTGGATTCGGGCACAGCTGTTTGGGCAGCCGTTGATGTGCAGGCTGACGGGGCGTTCTAGCTTGAGGTCTGCGGTGGCAACATCGAGGGCGTCAATCGCCTCTGCTGCCAGCGCCTTGGTCTCAACAATTGCCAGCTTGCAGTACTCGATACCGGTGCAGGCGATGGTGTTGCGGCGGAAGTTGCCCGGCTTGGTCTGCAGGCCGAGGGCCTCGAGGCCCGCAACGACGGCGTCCAGATTTTCGGCGGGAACGTCGAGCACCACAACCTTCTGGTGGGCGGTGAAGGCAAGGCGGCCGGAGCCGTTTGCCTCAAGCAGGTCGGCAAGAGCCAGCAGGGTTTGGCCGTTGACGCGGCCAACCTTTGGTGCGGCTCCAACGTAGAAGCGGCCGTCCTTCTGCTCGTGGACTCCGATGTGGTCGCCCGGGGTCACCGGCTGCGGCGCGGCTGGTCCGTCCGGAAGCGGAGTTGCCAGGTACTCGGCCTCCAGCACGCTGCGGAACTTCTCAACTCCCCAGTCCATGACCAGGAACTTCAGGCGTGCCTTGTTGCGAACGCGACGGTAGCCGTAGTCGCGGAACACCTGGCAAACGCCGTGCCAGGTCTCGGCAACGCGCTCGGGTGCAACCCAAACCCCCAGGCGCTCGGCCAGGTGCGGGTTGGTGGAGAGCCCGCCGCCAACCCAGAGGTCGAAGCCAACTCCAAACTCGGGGTGTTCGACGGCAACGAAAGAAACATCGTTGATCTCGTGAACCACGTCCTGGCTGGGGTGGCCCGTGATGGCGCTCTTGAACTTGCGCGGCAGGTTGGCCAGGGCCGGGTCGCCAATGAAGCGGTCGGTGATCTCACGGATGATCGGGTTCACATCGATGAGTTCATCCTTGGCAACGCCGGCAACGGGCGATCCCAGGATGATGCGCGGCACGTCGCCGCAGGCCTCCTGCGTCTGCAGGCCAACGGCCTCGAGCTTGCGCCAAATCTCCGGTACGTCGCGGATGTCAATCCAGTGGTACTGGATGTTCTGGCGGTCACTGATGTCTGCGGTGTTGCGAGCGTTCTTGATCGAAATATCAGCGACCACACGAAGCTGCTCGGTAGTTAGCCGG
>JBJTNC010000003.1:0-4044 GCA_046073865.1 Micrococcales bacterium
TAAGGAGCTGACCCTGCCGCACCCCCGCGCCTACCAGCGCGCCTTCGTGCTGGTGCCGTGGGCTCAGATTGACCCAGACGCGGTCCTGCCCGGACATGGCCCGGTGGCGAATCACGGGCAGAGATATCAGGAAAAGCAGCACACCGATGACCGGCATTGTTACGAGGGTGGTTTGCTTGGCAACCGGCAGGGCAAAGCCGTGCGAGACCACGAAAACCCCGTAGCCGGCGCCGGCAATGCCGGCAGCCACAGCGATGAGAAGCAGGTTTAGCACCTTGGTTTGTTTCACAGGAACCACACCTCCGAGTCCATTTCTGAAGCCAAGTCCGCCACCGGGCCATGTCCGGGCAGGACCGCGTCTGGGTCAATCTGAGCCCACGGCACCAGCACGAAGGCGCGCTGGTAGGCGCGGGGGTGCGGCAGGGTCAGCTCCTTACCCGCCTTAACGGTTTCGCCGTAGGTGATGATGTCTAGGTCTAGGGTGCGCGACCCCCAGCGCTCAAGGCGAACCCGGCCGTGACCGGATTCAACCGCCTGCAGTGCTGCCAGCAGCTGCTTCGGCTTGAGTTCGGTATCCACCAGCGCCACCGCGTTCAGGTACTTTGGGCGGTCTCGGTCGACGCCATCCTGGGTAAGGGCAAAGGATTCAACAATCTTGGAGAGTTTCACCAGCTTCACGCCATCGATGGCGCCAATTTCGGCAGCGGCCGACGCAATGTGTTCACCGCGGTCCCCCAGGTTGCTGCCCAGCGCAATGACCGCGCGAGTTTTGCTCACTGCCGTGGAGCGGTCTTGACCGTGACGCTCACGTCTGCAAACTCAAAGGGGATTGGCGCGTTGGGTTTATGAACCGTAACCCTCGCCTCGCTTATCTGCTCTCCCCCGAGCTCGTGAACGGTTGCCAGCAGGTGTTCGGCCAAGGCCTCGATTAGATCGAACCGGGTTCCCTTGGTGGCCGCCACGAGCGCCTCGGCAAGGGTGCCGTAGTTGAGGGTTGCCGCAAGGTTGTCCGCCTGTGCCGCCGGAGTTCCGTCCAGCCAGACAGTTGCGTCAATCACAAAGTCCTGGCCGTACTGTTTCTCGTGCTCAAAGACGCCGTGGTAGGCAAAGACGCGCAATCCGGTCAGGGCAATCTCGTGGAGCATGGTTTAACTCTGGTGTGGTTTCTACTCGCCCGCAACTCGCAGTGCGTTGGCTATGGCTATTGCGTCGCGGTTGGCCGCTACGTCGTGCACCCGGAATCCCCACACCGATGGCCGCAGCAGCAGCGCGGAGAGCACCGCGGTGGCAAGGTCTCGACGCTCGTTTCCGGGGGCAACCGAGCCCGCGGACTCCAGTGCGGACGCGATGAATCGCTTGCGGCTGGCCCCCACCAGGATGGGGTAACCCAGCTTTTCCAGGGACGCTAAGTTGGCGAGCAGCGACCAGTTCTGGTCCGAGTCCTTAGAGAAGCCAAGCCCGGGATCCACCACGATGCGCTCGCGGCGCACACCCGCGTTCAGGGCCTCATCAACCCGAGCAGCCAGCTCCTCCGCCACCTGCTCCGCAACGTTTTCGTAAGTCGCCAGGCTGTCCATCTGCTGGCTGTGACCGCGCCAGTGGCCCACCACGAAGGTTGCCCCGGTTGACGCTGCGGCATCCAGCATGGCGCGGTCGGCCAGGCCACCCGAGACATCGTTGATGATTGTTGCTCCAGCCGAAACCGCGGCCAGGGCGGTCTCGGCGTTCATGGTGTCAATGGAAATCTGGGCGCCGAGTCCTCGGCTGGCGTGGATGACGGGGACCACTCGGGAAATCTCTTCAATCACCGGAACGCGCTCTGCCCCGGGTCTGGTTGACTCGCCGCCAACGTCCAAGATGCTGGCTCCACCTGCAATCAGAAGCCTGGCCTGATCAAGGGCGGCCTCCACCGCCATGAAGCGGCCGCCATCGCTGAAGGAATCCGGCGTGACGTTGATGACGCCCATTAGGTGCGGGTGCAGTGCGCTCATTTGCTGATTAGGGCCATTACCTCGGCGCGGGCGATTGGCTCCGAGTAGCAGCCGCGACTGGCCATGGTTACGGTCTGCACCTCTGGTTGTCGGGCGCCGCGGGAGGCCACGCACTGGTGCCTTGCCTCAATCACAACCACTACGCCCTTGGTTCCGAGACCAGCCTCGAGTGCGTCTGCAATTTGGGCGGTGAGGTTCTCCTGCAGCTGCGGGCGAAGTGCAAGTACCTCAACCAACTTGGGCAGGCGGCCCAGACCAACCACGCGGTTGCTCGGCAGATAGGCGATGTGTGCCACTCCAGTAAACGGCAGCAGGTGGTGCTCGCAGATTGATATCAGCTCAATGTCCTTGAGGATGACCACATCGTTCTGCTCGGCCTCGAATGTATCGGCGAGAACAGTTAGCGGGTTCTGTCCCACACCGGCGAAGAAACCCTGATACGCCTCGGCTACCTTGTCCGGGGTGGCAAGCAGCTCGGGACGGTTGGGGTCTTCACCGATTGCCGAAAGCAGCTCGACAACCGCATTACGAACTCGTTCGCGGTCAATCATGGCTGAGCTACTCGGCCGGTGCGTCTGTCTTCTTGGCGCGCGGCTTGCGAACTGCCTTTGGCTTTGCCTCGCCGGCCTCGGCCTCCACGGTTGCGGCCTTCGCCGGGATGGCGATTGGCGGAACCTTGGAGACTGGGCGCTTCTCGGACGAGAGCCAGGTCTTGCGCTCCGGCAGCTTCTCCACGCTCTCGAAGATCTTGGCGACCTCTTCGGCCTGAAGGGTTTCCTTGATCATCAGCTCGCGAGCCAGCTCGTCCAGAACCTTTCGGTTCAGGGTGAGTGCCTGGTATGCCTCGGTGTGCGCGTTCTCAACGAGTGCGCGAACCTCGGTGTCGATAACCTGGGCGGTTGCCTCCGAGTAGTCGCGCTGCTGAGCCATGTCGCGGCCGATGAAGACCTCGCCACCGTTGCCGTAGGAAACAGAGCCGACGGCGTTGCTGAAGCCGTACTGGGTGACCATGGTTCGGGCAATATTGGTTGCCTTCTCAAAGTCGTTAGAGGCGCCGGTGGTTGGATCGTGGAACACGATCTCCTCGGCAACGCGGCCACCCATGGCCCAGGCCATCTGGTCGAGCAGCTGGTTGCGGGAGACCGAGTAGCGGTCCTCCACCGGAACCACCATGGTGTAGCCAAGGGCGCGGCCGCGAGGCAGGATGGTGATCTTGGTGACGGGGTCACTGTGGTTCAGCGATGCGGCAACGAGGGCGTGGCCGGCCTCGTGGTAGGCGGTGTTGAGGCGCTCCTGGTCCTGCATCAGGCGGCTCTTCTTCTGTGGGCCACCGATGACGCGGTCGATCGCCTCGTCCATGATTGGCGCCGAGATCTGCTTCTTGTTGGCGCGGGCGGTGAGGAGCGCGGCCTCGTTGAGAACGTTGGCCAGGTCTGCACCGGTGAAGCCAGGGGTGCGGCGGGCAACCATCGCCAGGTCAACATCTTCACCGATTGGCTTGCCCTTGGCGTGAACCTTGAGGATCTGCTCGCGACCAATTAGGTCTGGTGCGGTAACACCAATCTGGCGGTCGAAGCGGCCCGGGCGCAGCAGCGCTGGGTCGAGGATGTCTGGGCGGTTGGTTGCCGCAATCAGAATGACGTTGGTCTTGGAGTCGAAGCCGTCCATCTCAACCAGCAGCTGGTTGAGGGTCTGCTCGCGCTCGTCGTTTCCGCCACCGATTCCGGCGCCGCGGTGACGACCAACTGCGTCGATCTCGTCAACGAAGATGATGGCCGGAGCCGACTGCTTGGCCTGGTCGAATAGGTCGCGAACGCGGCTCGCACCGACACCCACGAACATTTCGACGAAGTCAGAACCCGAGATGGTGAAGAACGGCACTCCGGCCTCGCCTGCAACGGCCTTGGCAACCAGGGTCTTACCGGTTCCCGGAGGGCCGTACAGCAGAACGCCGCGTGGAATCTTGGCGCCGACGGCCTGGAACTTCTGTGGCTCCTTGAGGAACTCCTTGATTTCCTGAAGCTCCTCGATGGCCTCGTCGGCTCCCGCCACA
>JBJTNC010000004.1:0-2832 GCA_046073865.1 Micrococcales bacterium
GGATGTGCGGCTCCACCTGCTCGCCCTTCAACTGGGTGATCATGAGGTTTGCCGCAGTCTCGCCCAATGCCACGATGTCCTGGCGAACACTGGTCAAGGCGGGCCTGGCGGTCTGGGCCACCAGCGAGTCATCGAAGCCCACGACCTTTATGTCTGAGGGAACCGAAAGGCCAGCTTCTTCGATGGCCGCGATTGCGCCCATGGCCATCACGTCATTACATGCGAAGACGCCGTCAAGGTTTGGCACAGACTCCAGCAGCTTACGCATGCAGGCCTTGCCGCTCTCAAAGGAGTAGTCGCCGCGCGCAATGAGCTTCTTGCTCGGCACGTGGCCGCTCTGACGATACGCCTGGTTGTAGCCGTCAAGGCGCTGGTGGCCGGCCGTGGTCTCAATGTCACCCGTAATAATGGCAACGTTCGAGCAACCCCTGCTGAACAGGTGGTTGGTTGCAGCCAGACCCCCGCCAAAGTTATCGGTGTCAACGAACGGGAAATCGTTTGAGGTGTGAGGGGTTCCCGTGATGACAACCGGAAGCTTCTGCTTCACCAGGCGCTTGATTAGGGCGTCCTTGTGCAGCTGGAAGAAGATGGCGCCGTCTACCTCGCCGCTCTGCAGCGAGTGCGCCACCGGTCCATCCATGGAGTCGAGGTTAGAAACCATGAGTAGAGTCTGAAGGTCGTTTTCCATCAGTACTCGGCTGATTCCCGAGGTGACGGTTGCCCAGAAGGGGTCCGAGAAGATCGAGAGGTCGTCATCGATGACAACAGCGATTAGCCCGGTTCTGCCGGATGCCAGTGAACTGGCTACCCTGTGCTTCTTGTAACCCAGCTTGGCAACAGCCTTGTGAACGGCCTCGGCGCGCTCGGGGTGGACGTTGGTGTCCCCGTTCAGAACGCGAGAGACCGTGGCCTCGGACACGCCAGCAGCTTCAGCCAACTGCGCGTACGTTGGCCTCGCGCTGGTTTTTGCCGCCAAACTTGCCTCGCTGTGTTACTTGGTTACCAATGCTCCGTCGCTGGAAATGATAGCACTGTAGGTCTTTGCGCTGTTTTTTGGCGTGCGCTTCAGGGTGTCAAAGTCAACGTGCACAAGTCCGAAGCGCTTGCCGTATCCCTCCGCCCACTCGAAGTTGTCCATCAACGACCAGGTGAAGTACGCCTTCAGCTGCGAGCCGTCCTCTACCGCGCGCAGCACGTGGTGGATGTGGTCGTTCAGGTAGGCGATTCGGCGCTGGTCGTCAACCTCACCGTTCTCGTTGATCGGGTAGTCGAACGCGGCACCGTTCTCGGTGATGGCAACGTACTCAAACTGCGGGTAGTCGCGCTGAATGCGCATCAGGAGGTCGTAGATTCCCGATGGGGTAATCGGCCATCCCATGTCGGTGTAAGGACCGGTTGGCTTGCCGTTCACGCGCTGCTGGAATGGGAAGACCATGCCATCGATGCTTGGCTTGGAGTTCTCATCCGGGCTGCAGAGGAATCCATCAGAGTAGTAGTTGATGCCAAGAAGATCCGAGTCAACCTTCAAAAGGTCCTCGTCTCCCGGCCTGATCACGCGGGCGAGCTTGTCGCCCCACTCGTCAACCAGAACCTGTGGATACTTTCCAAACAGTTGAGCCTCAATCCACCAGCGGTTGAGCTGGGCGTCCATCAGGTCGCCGAGCTGCACAACCTCTGGGTCCTCGGGGTTCTGGATGATGTAGTTGGTCATGTTGAGCGCGACACCGGTGCGCAGGTTGGAGTTCACGGCCTTGATCGCGCGGCTTCCCTCGGCGTGAGCCAGCGCGGTGTGGTGGGCGGCAGCGATGGCCTGGTCGATGTCACGAACGCCGGGTGCGTGGACTCCGTTTCCGTAGCCGAGCCAGGTGGTGCACCAGGGCTCGTTGAGGGTGATCCAGTCGCCAACGCGGTCGCCGAAGGCCTCTGCCGCCGCACCCGCGTAGTCTGCGAAACGGTTCACGACCGCACGGTTTGCCCAGCCTCCCTCGTCCTGCAGTGGCTGAGGCAGGTCCCAGTGATAGGCGGTGATCAGAGGCTTGATGTTTGCATCGAGGAGTTCGTCGATCAGGCGGTTGTAGAAATCAAAGCCACGCTGCTCGCGACGGCTGTCGCCGGTTGGGAACATGCGGGTCCAAGACAGCGAGAAGCGATAGGCCTGGAGGCCAATCTCCTTCATGATGGCAACGTCCTCGGGGTAGCGGTTGTAGTGGTCGCAGGCCACATCGCCGGTTTCGCCGTTCACAACCTTGCCCGGAGT
This sequence comes from Micrococcales bacterium, assembly GCA_046073865.1. Classification (GTDB taxonomy): domain Bacteria; phylum Actinomycetota; class Actinomycetes; order Actinomycetales; family Microbacteriaceae; genus Rhodoluna. Next base: position 2,258 of record JBJTNC010000004.1, read on the forward strand.
CTTGGAGAAGGTGTCCCAGATGGATGGCCCTCGGCCATCGGTGGCGGCAGCGCCCTCAATCTGGTACGCGGAGGTGGCAGCACCCCAAAGAATCTTGTTTGACATGGTTATCCCTTCACTGCTCCATCCATGACGCCGCTGACAAGCCTGCGTCCGACAAAAACAAACAACAACAAAAGTGGAGCGGTGGCCATGAAGGCTCCGCCGAGCATCAACGCGTAGTCGATGGTGTAGCTGGCCGACAGCTGGTTGACAGCGACCTGAACCGTGAACTGGTTGGGGTCGTTCAACACCAGAAGTGGCCAGAGGAAGTCGTTCCAGGCGCCGAGGAATGCAAACAGACCCAGCACGAATCCGCTCTGCGCAATGATTGGCACAACAACGCTGCCGAAGATTCGCATCACGCCGGCGCCATCGATACTGGCGGCCTCGAGGAGTTCGTTAGGTACCTGGGCGTCGATGATTTGGCGCATCCAGAAGACACCAAATGCTGTGACCAGCGCCGGCACGATGATTGCAGTCAGCGTGCTACCCCAGCCCAGATTGTTCACGATCATGAACAGCGGAATGATGCC
>JBJTNC010000005.1:0-5458 GCA_046073865.1 Micrococcales bacterium
CGCCCACAAGTCCGGCAAGGTCAAGAGCATCGGAGCGGCTGTTGGCGAGACCGTGCCGGCCGGAACCGTGCTGATCGAGTTCGAGTAAAACTTTGACGCAGAAAACCCCGAGCAGTGAACTGCTCGGGGTTTTCTGCTTTAAAGGTTGCGCTACGCGGTTGGCAGGTGGAGGTCCTGAGCGGCCTCCTGGATTGCTCCCGAGATAGACGGGTACACGGTGAAGGTGGAGGCCACCTCGTCAACCGTGAGTCGGTTCTCCACGGCGATTGCGATCGGGTAGATCAGATCGCTGGCGCGTGGCGCAACCACCACGCCACCGATGACGGTGCCGCCGGTTGAGCAGATCAGCTTGATGAAACCGTCCTTGATGCCCTGCATCTTGGCGCGCGGGTTGTTGCTGAGGTCGATCTTCTGCACGAAACCGCTGACCCGGCCCTCAGCGATGTCGACTTCGCCCCAACCCACTGTGGCAATCTCCGGCGCGGTGAAAACGTTACTGGCCACGTTGCGCAGGTTGGTTGGTGCGGTCACATCGCCCATCGTGTGAAACACCGCTGTGCGACCCTGCATCGCGCTCACTGAAGCCAGCGGCATGAAGTTGGTGCAGTCACCAACCGCATAGACGTTCGCGCGGGAGGTGCGGGCAACCTTGTTAACCTGCACGTGGCCGCTCTCGGTGAGAATGACGCCGGCTTCAACCAGGCCCAGGTCCTTGGTGTTTGGAATGGAACCAACCGCAACCAGGCAGTGGGAGCCCTGAACGGTGGTGCCGTCCGAAAGCGTGACCTCAACGCCGCTGCCAGTGTTCACAACCTTGTCGGCTCGGCTCTTGGCCAAAATGGTCACGCCGTTACGCAGGAACACGTCTTCAATCACGGCGGCCGCATCGGCATCGGAGCTTGGAAGAACGGTGTCGCGAGAAGAAATCAGAGTGACCTTGGAGCCGAGCGACGAGTAGGCGCTGGCAAACTCAGCACCGGTTACACCGGAACCCACCACGATCATGTGCTCGGGGAGCTCGGTGAGGTTGTAGAGCTGGGTCCAGGTGAAGATTCGCTCGCCATCCGGCTTCGAGGTTGGCAGCTCTCGCGGGGTTGCACCAACCGCGACGATGATGGTCTTGGCCTCTAGCCGCTCCGGCTTGCCACCGTCGCTCGGGGTTGCAATCACGTGGTGGTTGCCGTCCAGCTTGCCGGTGCCGTGAATGATTCGCACGCCAGCGCGGACCAACTCCGCCAGCATATCGGCGCTCTGAGCCTCGGCCAGGTCTTTCAGACGCTGGTTCACAACTCCCAGATCAATCTCGATCTTTGGCTTCACCGGCTGGCCGGCGAAGGTGAATTTCACACCCAGATTGGTGGCGTGAGCAACGCGCTGGGCAGCCTCCGCGGTTGCGATAAGGGTCTTGGAGGGAACCACATCGGTGAGCACGGCGTGGCCGCCGATGCCGGTCTTTTCGATGAGGGTTACTTCGGCTCCCAGCTGGCGCCCGGAGAGCGCCGCCTCGTAGCCGCCAGGGCCACCGCCGATGATTACGATGTGATGCGGTTTCTGATTTATCTCCACCCTTATATTCTGCCGACAACTAGACTCAAAAACATGGCCACCAGCGCAGTTAGTCAAAGTTCAGACCCAATCGCCCTCGCCCAACAGGCGGCAGACCAGATTCGTGAGATCACCGGAGTCGAAAAACACGACTTTGCCGTGACTCTGGGCTCGGGATGGGGTGGCGCAGCCAGACTCTTCGGCGAACCGAGGGCTGTCGTCGATGCCGGCGAATTGGCCGGATTCCACCGCTCTGAGGTGGTTGGCCACAGCGGAACGCTCTCGTCGTACCAGCTTGAAAACGGCAAGAACGTTCTGATTCTGGGAGCCCGAGCCCACCTCTACCAGGGCCTGGGCGTTGACGCCGTGGTTCACCCGGTTCGCGTTGCAGCCAGGCTCGGGGTCACAACGCTCGTTCTCACCAACGGTGCCGGAGGCATCAAATCAACCTGGAAGCCGGGTCAGCCGGTAATCATCTCGGACCACATAAACCTCACGGCAACCACGCCGCTGCGGGGAGCAACCTTCATCGATATGAGCGAGGTCTATACCCGAGAGCTACGCGAGATTGCCCTCTCGGTTGACCCAACCCTCGACAGCGGCGTTTACGTGCAGTTCCGCGGCCCACAGTACGAGACCCCGGCCGAGGTTCGCATGGCCAAGGCCATCGGTGGCGACATCGTTGGCATGAGCACGGCTCTTGAGTCCATCGCGGCCCGCGAGGCCGGGCTCAAGGTGCTCGGCCTGAGCCTAATCACCAACCTCGCAGCCGGCATCAGCGAAAACCCGCTGAGCCACGCCGAGGTTCTGGAGGCGGGCCGCGAGGCCGAGGGGCGCCTCGCCGTTCTGCTCTCGCAGATTGTTTCGCGCCTACCCTAGAGCCCCTAGAGCCAAAATGAACCTCCAAGAACTTCAGCAGGCCGCCGCCCATTGGCTGGCCCAAGACCCCGATGCCGAGACCCGCGCAGAACTCACGCGGCTTATTGAAAGCGCCGATGAGGCGGGGCTTCGAGCTCGATTCGAGACCCGGATTGGCTTTGGCACCGCGGGCCTCAGGGGCGAGTTAGGCGCTGGACCAAACCGAATGAATCGGGTCCTGGTGGCCCAGGCAGCGGCCGGAATCGCCCGGCAAATGCTCGAAACCGGTGGGAAATCCGTGGTCATCGGCTTCGATGGACGCATCAACTCGGATGTCTTCGCCAGGGATTCCGCGGAGATTTTCGCAGGTGCCGGCCTAGAGGTATTCCTGTTCGACGGATTCGTGCCAACCCCGCTGCTGGCGTTTGCCACGAGGCGCGGCCCATTGAGCGGCCCAAATGCCGGCCGGCCGTTCGACATTGGCGTGATGGTGACCGCTAGCCACAACCCGCCGCGCGACAACGGTTACAAGGTTTACGCCGGCTCCCTCGGGGGGTCCCAGATCATCTCGCCAATCGACAAGCAGATCGCGGCGCACATCGATGAAGTGGCGGCAACGCTGACCTTCGCAGAACTACCAAAGTCGAGCTGCTACACGGTTGGTGGCGCAGAATACGCGGCCGAATACGTGAGCCACACGGCCACCCTGGTTGCCGCTGCGGATGAGCGCCTGCACCCCGCAATCACGTTCACGGCCATGCACGGTGTTGGTTGGGAGACCACCAGGGCTGTCTTTGCGGCGGCGGGCATTCCCGAGCCAACCGTGGTGAGCCAGCAGATTGCACCGGACGGAAATTTTCCAACCGTCGCGTTCCCAAACCCGGAGGAGCCAGGCGCCCTAGACCTCGCATCCCAGACCGCCAGCGCCAGTGGAAGCCAGCTGATCTTGGCCGTAGACCCAGACGCAGACAGGCTGGCGGTTGCCGTGCCTGATGAATCAGCAAGCCTGGGTTGGCGCAAGCTCACTGGAGACCAGATTGGTTTCCTGCTGGGGGCAACCGTGGCCGAGCGCGCTGCTGCCGCCGGAATCACCGGAAACCTGGCCTGCAGCATCGCGTCTTCGAGAGCGCTGGCACGCGTGGCCGAGGCCAACGGGCTTGGGTTCACTCAGACCCTCACGGGCTTCAAGTGGATCAGCAAGGTTCCAGACCTGCTGTTCGGCTACGAGGAGGCGCTCGGCTACTGCCTGGATCCGCAGGCCACCCCTGATAAGGACGGCATCAGCGCGGCCGTCGTGGTTGCAGATCTAGCGGCCAGGTTGGCTGCTCGCGGCCAGACCATCGATGACCGGATGGCGGAGCTCTACGCGAGCTACGGCCACTGGGCAACCAGCCAGATCACCCTTCGATTCGACAACGTGGCGAAGGCGGCAGCGATTGTGGCCCGAATCAGAGCCACTCCACCGATGAGCCTGCTGGGAGAGACCCCTGGATTCACGGATCTGGCTCACGGCACCGAGCAACTGCCGCCCACAGACGGGCTGATGTTTGAGTTCGCCGACGGCCGCCACGCGCTAATCCGGCCCAGCGGAACCGAGCCAAAGCTCAAGTGCTACCTGGAGGCCACGGGCCAGTCGAAGCAGGACGCCAGCGCAAAACTCAGTGAGCTTGAGGCGGCCTTCCGCGAGGTGCTCGCCTAGGGCTTCGTCCTCGCCTAGGGCTAACCCAGGTGCTGCGTCCTCGCCTAGGCCTTAGGGTTGGCGACGAATGCGGTCACGCTGGCGGGAAGCGGTAGCGCTGCCGAGGCGTCGTCTGCCGGGACTGGGGCATCGGCAACGGTACGCAGCGGAATCACTCCGGCCCAGACCGCGTTGAAGTCTTCATCGCTGGCGTAGCCCACTCTGTCCTCGTCCACTCCCCCGTCGCGCACCTTCACGGAGGCCTCGGCGAGCGAGAGCCGAACCAGCATTGTGGCCGCCAGCTCCTTCTTCAGCGATGGCCGCACCTCGGCAACCCGCCCGGGCACCAGGCCGTCGGACATGGCGTCCATGAGGGTTTCCTTCTCGGCGCCGGTGACCTCCTCGGCACACCCGAGAATCACCACCGTGCGGTAGTTCATCGATGAGTCAAAGGTTGACCTTGCGATGACGATGCCGTCCAGCTTTGTGACCGTGACGCAGACCGGGGCACCGGCGGCCATGGCCCGCATGAACCTTGCGCCGGTGGAGCCGTGGATGAGGATGGAATCGCCGTGACGGGCGTAGCCGTATGGCAAGACGAAGGGCTGGCCGTCCTCCACATACCCGATGTGGCAAAGCACGGTGGAGTCGAGGATCTCGTACATCACGGAGCGATCAGTGACCGCGCGGTCGTTCAGGCGGTGGATTTGGGTGCGTTCAGATGATCCCGGGTTAGGCAGCATGCCTAAAGCATAGCCTTGGAGAGCTTTTCAGAGATCTCGCCCAGGTCGAACACGTGATTGATGGCAATTACCTCGCTCGGAAGGCCCTGCAGCTTGTCAACGATCTCCGGAGTGGTGAGCAAAATCTGCGCGTCGCGGCTGGCACGAGCCGTCTCGATGTCGGAAGCCTCGACGGTTGCGGTAAGTCCTAGGGTGCGCAAAACCTTCTCGGCGTTCATCTTTAGCAGCACCGATGTGCCGATGCCGGCTCCACAGACCGCAATGATTTTCATGCTTCCAGTCTGCCAAACCCTCAGGCAAACAGCGAGTGAATTTCGCTCTCGGTTGAACAACTTAATAGCGAATTAACAAAACCCGCTTTGGAGAAATGGGCGGCGAACTCGCTGAGGAGTTCCAGGTGTCGATCGTGGTCTAGGGCCGCTAGCGCGAACACAACCCTAACCGGATCGTTCTTGGCGTGCCCGAAGGAAACCGGGTCTCGCAGCAGCACCAGGCTCATGCCGGTCTGCTGCACGGAATCGCTCGGGCGGGCGTGAGGCATAGCTAGGCCAGGGGCTATGACCACGTATGGGCCGAGGTCACGGATGGTCTGCACCATGGCATCGGTGTAGCCGGAAGTGGTTCGCCCGCTAGC
>JBJTNC010000006.1:0-6345 GCA_046073865.1 Micrococcales bacterium
CCAGTTCCTCGTAGGAGGGCCCGGACCCGCCCCTGGAGGGCTTGAGGCCCCACTGGCCAAGAAATGTGGCGCGCTCGTCGAGGAACGCCGCGTACTCGCGCAGCGCGATGCCCTTGACAACGCGGGTTCCAAAGAACGGAGCGGTTGGGATTGTGTTGTCTGTCGAAACATCGGAGCGAGCCGGCATGTCCTCGGGAGCGGTGCGCTCCAGCAGGTTTCCGCGGGCGGTAACGCGCTTCTTCAGAGCGGGCAGCTCAACACCCTCCTCGCCGCGCCTCACGCGAACCAGGGCGTCCATCAGCTTTAGGCCCTCGAAGGCATCGCGGGCGTAGCGAACCTCACCCTCGTAGATTTCGGCGAGGTCCTGCTCCACAAAGGAGCGGGTAAGCGCGGCGCCACCGAGGATGACCGGCCAGCGAGCTGCAACACCGCGCTGGTTCATCTCCTCCAGATTTTCCTTCATGATCTGGGTGCTCTTCACAAGCAGCCCACTCATGCCGATGACGTCGACGTTGTGTTCCTCGGCTGCCTTGAGAATTTCATTGATGGGCTGCTTGATGCCGATGTTGACGGTCTCGAAGCCGTTGTTGCTGAGGATGATCAACCAGGTTCTTGCCAATGTCGTGGACGTCGCCGCGCACGGTTGCCAGCAGGATTCGACCCTTGCCAGACTCCTCGGATTTCTCGATGAACGGCTCCAGGTGCGCCACCGCGGTCTTCATGACCTCGGCGCTCTGCAGCACGAACGGCAGCTGCATCTCGCCGCTACCAAAGAGCTGGCCAACCACCTGCATGCCCTTGAGCAGGTGGTCGTTGATGATCTGAAGCGCCGGCATGCCCTCGCCCAGAGCCTGGTCCAGGTCTGCCTCCAAGCCCTTCTTTTCGCCATCGATGATGCGGCGCTCAAGGCGCTCGGCCAGCGGCAGTGCGGCCAGTTCCTGGGCGCGGGTCTGCTTCGCGGATGCGCTGTCAACGCCCGAGAACACCTCGAGGTAGCGCTGCAGTGGGTCGAAGCTGACGATGCCCTCTTCGTCGTACTCGCGGCGGTCGTAGATGAGGTCTAGCGCAGCCTTCAGCTGCTCCTCCGGAATCTGGTTCATCGGCATGATGCGTGCCGCGTGAACGATTGCCGAGGTGAGGCCAACCTTCACGCACTCGTGCAGGAACACCGAGTTGAGAACGTGGCGGGCGGCGGGCGAAAGACCGAACGAGATGTTGCTGAGGCCCAGCGTGCTCTGCACTCCTGGGAACGCCTCGTTGAGTCGTCGAATCGCCTCGATGGTCTCGATGCCATCGCGGCGGGTCTCGTCCTGACCGGTGGCAATTGGGAAGGTGAGGCAGTCAACCGTGATGTCGGTGAGGGCCATTCCCCAGTTCTGGGTCAGGTCCTCAATCAGGCGCTTTGCGATTGCAAACTTGGTATCCGCGGTGCGGGCCTGGCCCTGCTCATCGATGGTGAGGGCAACCACGGCGGCGCCGTGCTCCTTGACCATTGGCATGATGCGCTGGAAGCGGCTGCCCGGGCCGTCGCCGTCCTCATAGTTGACGGAGTTGACCATGGCGCGGCCACCGATGCACTCGAGTCCCGCCTCGATCACGGCAGGCTCGGTGCTGTCGAGCACCAGCGGAAGCGTGGTAGCGGTAGCCAGGCGGCTGGCAAGCTCGCGCATGTCAGCGGCGCCATCGCGGCCCACGTAGTCAACGCAGAGGTCTAGCGAGTGCGCGCCCTCGCGGGTCTGGGAGCGCGCAATCTCCAGGCACTCCTCCCAGTTCTGGGCCAGCATGGCCTCGCGGAAGGCCTTGGAGCCGTTGGCGTTGGTGCGCTCACCGATGGTGAAGTAGGTGTTGGTCTGGTCGTACGGCTGGTGCTGGTAGAGCGATGCCAGTCCGGGCTCGATGGTGACGGCCGGGCGGTGCGGGTGCTTCTCGGCAACCGCCGCTGCAACCGCCGCGATGTGCGCCGGCGTGGTTCCGCAGCAACCGCCAACCAGGCCGGCTCCGTACTCGTTCACAAACTGCAGCTGAGCGGATGCAAGCTCGTTTGGCTGCAGCGGGTAGTAGGCGCCATCGCTAGTGAGCTCCGGCAGGCCCGCGTTTGGCATCACAACGATGGGCAGCTCCGAGAAGCGGCTGAGGTAGCGCAGGTGCTCGCTCATCTCGGTTGGGCCGGTGGCGCAGTTTAGGCCGATTGCGTCAATGCCCAGTGCAGAAAGCGCTGTGAGCGCGGCGCCAATCTCCGAACCCATCAGCATGGTGCCCGTGGTTTCGATGGTGACGCTCATGAGGATTGGCACACGGATTCCCGTGGCGGCCATGGCGCGCTTGGCACCGATGATGGCCGACTTTGCCTGAAGCAGGTCCTGTGCGGTCTCTACCAGAACGGCATCGACGCCTCCGTGGAGCATTCCCACAACCTGGGTCTGGTAGGCGTCGCGCAGCTTGGCGAACGGCGCGTGTCCCAGGCTGGGAAGCTTGGTGCCCGGGCCAACGGATCCCAGCACCCAGCGAGGCTTTGCGTCGGTGGTGTACTCGTCGGCAATCTCGCGGGCAACGCGGGCGCCGGCCTCGGCCAGCTCCTCGATTCGGTCCTCGATGCCGTACTCGGCCAGGTTGGCCCAGTTGGCACCGAAGGTGTTGGTCTCGATTGCCTCGGAACCGGCCTCCAGGTAGCGGGCGTGGATTGCCTTGATGATGTCCGGGCGGGTGACGTTGAGCACCTCGTTGCAGCCCTCGTAGTTCTGGTAGTCGGCCAGCGTTGGCTTGGCCTCCTGAATCATGGTTCCCATGGCGCCATCGGCGACAACAACGCGGGAACGGATGGCCTCTAGCAGGGCTGCAGAACGGGGAGTAAACATACTGAAACCATTATATCCGCCCATTAAACTTGAAGGGATGTCCGAGAACTCCCTGCCCCCGCGCACCCCGTTAGATTCCGCCACCCCCGAATCGGTGTTTGGCATTCTTCAGGCGCGGGCAGCCATGGGACAGAAGTCGCTTTCATTCGAGTTTTTCCCACCCAAGGAGGGCGGCGAGGAGACTCTCTGGAACACCTTCGACGAGGTTCTCAAGGTCAAGGCAGACTTCATCTCAGTAACCTACGGAGCTGGCGGTTCAAACCAGGAGAAGTCGTTCGAGGTCCTGGACCGCATGGCTCCCCAGATCTACACAATCGGTCACCTCACCTGCGTGGGCGCCTCGCGTGCCTCCACCCTCGCCACCATCGAACGCTTCAAGAGCGCTGGCGTTCGCAGCGTGCTCGCACTTCGCGGCGACCCACCCAAGGACAACCCAAACGCTCTTGCAACCGGTGAGCTGAAGTCTGCGCTCGAACTGGTTGAGTTGGTGCGCGCCGAGACCGGCCTCGAGGTTGGCGTTGCCGCATTCCCCGAGGTGCACCCGGAGTCTCCGCACCTCGAGCACGACGCCCGAGTGCTTTGGATGAAGCAGGCCGCGGGTGCCGCTTTTGGCATGACTCAGCTTTTCTTTGGCGTGAAGCACTACACCCGCCTCATCGATGTGGCTGCACAGCACGGCGTGACCATGCCGATTGTTCCAGGGCTTATGCCCGTCTCAAACGCCAAGCAGTTGCTTCGCATGGCGCAGATGTCTGGCGCCGATGTGCCTGCCGAGTTGGCGCACTCGCTCGAGACGTCCGATGAGGCAACTGCCCGCCGTATTGGCATGGAGTACACCATTCAGCTTGGCAAGGACCTGCTGGCCGCTGGTGCTCCCGGTCTGCACATCTTTACGCTGAACAAGTCCGAGGCCGCGATGGAGCTTGCCGCAGGCGTTGGGCTTATCTAGTAGTTCGCGTTTCTCTCGCCAGCGTTTCGCCAGATGTCCCCGCCTAACGCTAGCCTGAACCTGTGACTAGCGATAACGAGCAGATGGCATTCAACTTCGATTCCGGCGTGCTTCCAGAGTGGGCGCGGCAGATCGCGGTTTTCGATACCGAGACCACGGGGCTGAACCTGAAGAGCAGTCGCATTGTTACGGCCTGCGTTGCGGTTCTTGACCAAGACGGCAACCTGCTTGCCCCAGCTCAGGAATGGCTGGCCGATCCCGGCATCGAAATCCCAGAGGCCGCGGCAGACGTTCATGGTGTGACCACCGAGTTTGCCAGGGCCAACGGCGCGGACGCCAAGCAGGTTGTTTCAGAAATCATCGATGCACTGCGGGAGCTGCAAAACCGCGGAATTCCAATCGTGGCCTACAACGCCCCCTACGACTTCACCATTTTGCACTGGGAGGCCGTGCGTCACGGTCTCGAGCCGCTCGTTCCCGCCCTGGTGCTTGACCCTCTGGTTATCGACAAGTTCGTGGACAAGTACCGCAAGGGTCCGAGAAAGCTCGAGGTTACCGCTCAGTTCTACGGTGTGGAGTTGGGTAACGCGCACAACGCCACCGCAGACGCCATTGCCTCCGGCCGAGTGATGCAGGCCATCGCTGCAAAGCATGCAGACAAACTCGGCACCTCGCTCATTGCGCTGCAGGGCAACCAGGCCCGCTGGGCGGACGAGGCTGCGATTAGCTTTGCCAAGTGGAAGCGCGACAACGGCTCCCCCGACTTCCGTGAGGAGTTGGGCTGGCCTGTGCGCCAGGGCTAACTCCTGCCGACACCGCCCAACAAAAAACCCCGACCGAAGTCGGGGTTTTCTTGCAAAGCTGAAGGCTTAGGCGCCGAAGCCCTTGTAGCGAGCGTTGAAGCGCTCCACGCGGCCGGCGGCGTCCATGATGCGCTGCTTTCCGGTGTAGAAAGGGTGCGATGCCGACGAGATTTCAACGTCGTAGACAGGGTAGGTGTTGCCGTCTTCCCACTCGATGGTCTTGGTGGTCTTGACGGTGCTGCGGGTCAAGAAGGTTGAGCCCGAAGCGAGGTCGCGGAATACAACCGCGGTGTAAGTTGGGTGGATGTCGGCCTTCATGGCAATACTTCCTCTAGTTGAACAAAACTTGGGGGTTGCTCCTGCACGGAGCACTAAGAGAAAAGCATACCAGAACGGCGTGCTAATCCAAAGTGGTTTGGCTAACGGCGAGCCTTGGCGTGGAAGCGCCCCTCGCCCTTGCTGATCTCAATTCCCAGGCCGAAAGCCTCGGAGATGTTGTCGCTGGTTAGAACGTGGTCGATCTCCCCCGCGGCGAACGCCGAGCCTTCAACCAGAATCATCGCGTGGGTGAAGCCAGCTGGAATCTCCTCCAGGTGGTGGGTCACCATCACCATCGCAGGTGCCGCCGAGTTGGAGGCGTAGTGGCCGAGAAGGCTCACGGTCTGCTCGCGGCTTGCAAGGTCTAGGCTGGCCACAGGCTCATCCAGGAGTAGAAGCTCTGGGTCTGGCATGACGGCGCGCGCAATCTGGGTGCGCTTCTTCTCGCCATCGGAGAGGCTGCCAAACGCACGGTCCGCGAAGCCGCCCAGGTCCCACTCGGACAGCACGCGCAGGGCGCGACGCTCATCGATGGCCTCGTACTGCTCGTTCCAGCGGCCGGTAACGCCGTGGCTGGCTGTCATAACCGCGTTCAGGACTGTCTCCATAAGTGGAATGCGCGAGGCCAGCGCGGTGCTGGCAAAACCAATGCGTGGGCGAAGTTCGTGAAGGTCAACGTGCCCAAAGTCCTTGCCCAGAACCTGCGCGGTACCGGTGCTCGGGTGAATTTGGGTTGCAACGATGCGCAGCAGCGTGGTCTTACCCGCGCCGTTTGGGCCAATGATCACCCAGCGCTGATTGCCCTCCACGGTCCAATCGATATTGCTGAGGATTGGCTTGCCGTCGCGGACAACGCTGACGTCGCGGAGAGAGATAACAGACATGAGTAAAAGCCTATAAGTTGCGGGCGGGCTTACCTGCCATTGATGGCGGCGCGGTACACGGCAAGGGTCTGTTCAGCGATGGAATCCCACGAGAAGTGGTCCTCTACTCGCTTGCGGCCGGCGGCGCCGAATGCCGCGAGGTCGCGAGACTCGAGCGCGGTGTTTAGGGCGGCGGCCAGGTCTGCAACAAACTTCTTCTCGTCCAGCGGCTTGCCGGATCCGTCCATGAGCTGCTCGATTGGAACCAGTAGGCCGGTCTTTTCGTGCACCACAACCTCTGGAATGCCACCGGTGGCTGTAGCCACAACAGGGGTGCCACAGGCCATTGCCTCGAGGTTCACAATTCCAAGCGGCTCGTAGATGCTTGGGCAGGCGAAGACGGTTGCGGCCGAGAGCATGGCAATCAGTTCGGCGCGGCTAAGGTGCTTTTCCACCCAGATCACGTTGTCGCGAACCTTGCGAAGTTCAGCAACCAAATCGGTCACGGTTTGCAGAATCTCTGGGGTGTCAGGAGCACCAGCGCAGAGCACTAGCTG
>JBJTNC010000007.1:0-3987 GCA_046073865.1 Micrococcales bacterium
CAAACCTGTTTGGTGGCGGTCGCGGCAACTTCCAGGGCGGTGGCTTCCCCGGTGGCTTTGGCGGTTTCGGCGGCTTCGGCGGCCCAACTCCCGGAGCCGACCTAACCGCGGCGGTGACCATTGACTTCATCGATGGAGTGAAGGGCACCACCCGAAAGCTCAGCTTCCAGAATGGCGAAGACGTCTCGCTGAAGATCCCGGCCGGAATCAAGGACGGCGGCAAGCTAAAACTGCGCGGCCGCGGACAGCCATCGCTGAACGGTGGGCCAAGGGGCGACCTCCTGGTGACCGTGACGGTTCGGCCGCACCCGGTGTTCACCCGCGATGGTGACAACCTGCGCGTTACAGTTCCCGTGACCTTCGCGGAGGCTGCACTTGGGGCAACCATCCAGGTGCCAACCCTTGGCGGCGAGCCGGTGAAACTAAAAGTTGTGCCGGGTACTCCAAACGGACGCGTTCTCAGGGTGAAGGGCAAGGGCGTTGTAACCGAGAAGGTGCAGGGCGACCTGCTGGCCACGGTGGAGATTGCGGTGCCAACGCACCTGACCCCCAAGGCTCAGGAAGCGCTGGAAGCCTTTGCCGCGGAACTGCCCGATGAGGATCCGCGAGCCGAACTGCTGCTAAAGGCCGGTCTGCTCTAATGGACGAGATCACCGAGGACACACCGATATTTGTGATTTCGGTGGCCGCGGAGTTGGCTCAAATGCATCCGCAAACCCTGCGGCAGTACGACCACCTGGGGTTGGTCTGCCCGGTTAGAACCGCAGGCAACAGCCGCAGGTACACCATGCGCAACGTTTCTCAGCTGAAAGAGATTGCTCGCTTGAGCGCCGAGGGCGTAAGCCTCACCGGAATCAAGCGCATCCTCGAGCTGGAGAACGAAAACGCAACCCTTCGCAAGCGAGTGCGAGACCTGGAGTCGACCCTCGCGACCGAACTCATGAACCGCCCAGGAGCCAGCGTATTTGCCGTTGGCGACCAGGGTGTTGTGAGGCTCCCACAGGGCCAGCGCCCGGCCAAGAACAACGGCCTGGTGCTCTGGCGTTCCAAGTAGCTCAGTGTTTAGGAGCAGCAAGTGAATAATCAACAAAACCAGCAGGAGCAGAAGTCTGCCCTGGAACAGTTTGGCGTGAACCTAACCGAGGTTGCCAAGGCCGGCAAGTTGGATCCGGTGATTGGTAGAGACGCCGAGATTCGAAGAGTTTCGCAGGTGCTTTCGCGCCGCACCAAAAACAACCCCGTGCTCATCGGCGAGCCAGGCGTTGGCAAGACCGCCGTTGTTGAGGGACTAGCCCAGCGCATAGTGGCGGGTGACGTACCGGAAAGCCTGAAGGGCAAGCAGCTAATTTCGCTTGACCTAGCCTCGATTGTGGCGGGCGCCAAGTATCGCGGCGAATTCGAGGAGCGCCTCAAGGCGGTGCTTGCCGAGATCAACGCCGCTGAGGGTCAGGTAATCACCTTCGTGGATGAGCTTCACACCCTCGTTGGCGCGGGTGCGGCCGATGGCTCGATGGACGCCAGCAACATGCTGAAGCCGATGCTTGCCCGAGGCGAACTTCGCCTGATTGGTGCAACCACCCTCGACGAATACCGCGAGCGAATCGAACGCGACCCCGCGCTGGAGCGACGCTTCCAGCAGGTTTACGTGGGCGAGCCATCGGTGGTTGACACGGTTGCGATTCTTCGCGGACTCAAGGAACGATACGAGGCACACCACAAGGTGGCCATCGCGGACAGCGCTCTGGTGGCTGCCGCAACCCTCAGTGACCGTTACATCACCGGTCGTCAGCTGCCAGACAAGGCAATTGACCTGGTGGATGAGGCTGCAAGCCGCCTGCGCATGGAGATCGACTCGGCCCCGGTTGAGATTGACGAGCTTCGTCGCTCCGTGGACAGGCTGAAGCTTGAGGAACTTGCGCTTGCCAAGGAGAAGGACGCCGCCAGCAAGGAGCGTCTGGAAAAGCTTCGCGAAGACCTCAAGCTCAAGTCCACCGCCCTGAAAGAACTTGCGGACCGCTGGGACAAGGAGCGCGCGGAACTGAACCGGATTGGTGAGCTCAAGACCAAACTGGACCAGGCGCGCATCGATGCCGACCGAGCCCAGCGTGAGGGAAACCTGGAGAAGGCCAGTCGGCTGCTCTACGGTGAAATTCCGGCGCTGGAAAAGCAGCTGGCGCAGGCCGAGGGTGCCGAGGCAAACGCGGCCGAGCGGATGGTCAACGACCAGGTCACGGAAGACGACATTGCCGCGGTGGTTGCCGCCTGGACCGGCATCCCAACCGGCCGCCTACTGGCTGGCGAGAGCGAGAAGCTCCTCCACCTTGAGGCCGAGCTAGGTAAGCGACTCATCGGCCAAAAGCGCGCCGTGAAGAGCGTCTCGGATGCGGTTCGCCGCACCAAGGCGGGCATCGCAGACCCCGGTCGTCCAACCGGTTCGTTCCTATTCCTGGGGCCAACCGGCGTTGGTAAGACGGAGTTGGCAAAGAGCCTTGCCGAATTCCTCTTCGATGACGAAAAGGCAATCGTTCGAATCGACATGAGCGAGTACGGCGAGAAGCACTCCGTCTCGCGCCTGGTTGGAGCCCCTCCCGGATACATCGGCTACGAGCAGGGTGGCCAACTGACTGAGGCAGTTCGCCGCAGGCCATACTCGGTTGTCCTGCTTGACGAGGTTGAGAAGGCACACCCCGAGGTATTCGACGTGCTGCTCCAGGTCTTGGATGACGGGCGCCTCACCGATGGCCAGGGAAGGACCGTTGACTTCAAAAACGTGATCCTCATCCTCACCTCCAACCTGGGAAGCCAGTTCTTAGTTGAGCCAGAACTCAGCGATGCGGAGAAGCAGGCTGCAGTGATGGCAACGGTTCGCGCATCATTCAAGCCCGAGTTCCTCAACCGACTCGACGATATCGTGGTCTTTAGCGCGCTCAGCATCTCCGAGCTGGGTCAGATAGTTGAACTCAACATCGACCGCCTGGGCCGCCGCCTGAGCGAACGACGCCTCCAGCTGGCAGTCACGCCCGCGGCCAGGTCCTGGCTTGCCGAGCATGGCTATGACCCCATCTACGGGGCCAGGCCGCTGCGCCGCCTGATGCAGCAGCAGATTGATGACCAGCTTGCTAACCTGCTGCTTGCAGGCAAAGTGGGCGATGGCTCGGCCGTTCTTGTTGATGTTGCAGGCGATGGCAGTGGGCTCACCGTCTCATCCGGTGGCCAACTGCTGAGCACCAACCTGGGCGACATCGACTCAGAGTTGGAAGACCTTGGCTAAAACCGAAGAGTCAAACCAGACGGCAGAAGCCGCCAAGCAGGCCCTGGCCAAATTTGCCAACCCGGGTCGCTCGCGCGACCTGGGTTGGTTCTTCAAGACCGGCCCAGGAGACTACGCGGAGGGCGACCAGTTCATCGGTGCCAAAGTACCCGAGGTGCGATCTGTCGCCGCCGAATTCGCGGGAATGCCTCTTACACAGGTTCAAATCCTTGCGCACTCTCCCATACATGAGGAGCGGCAGCTGGCCAACTTCCTCATCATCAATCGGTATAAGAAGGCCAAGACTGACGATGCACGTCAGCCGCTGTTCGAGCTTTGGCTGCGGCTTGGCTACGAGGGTTGCTGGAACAACTGGGACCTGGTTGATGCCGGATACGTGGTTGGGGATTGGCTGGTTCGTCACCCAAACGACACCCTGCTTGAGTCGCTGGCCAAGTCATCGGTGCTTTGGGAACGCCGCATGGCTGTGCTGCTCACGTTCCCCGCAATAAAGCAGGGCAACTTCGAAACCGCACTGATGGTGGCGGGAATCCTTCACCACGATGCACACGACCTGATCCACAAGGCGGTTGGCTGGATGCTGCGCGAGGCGGGCAAGCGCGATCTCGACGGCCTGCGCGGGTTCTTGCGCGCCAACGTTTCTCGCATGCCGCGCACCATGCTGCGCTACGCGATCGAGAAGCTCGACGAACCGGAGCGCAAGACCTGGTTGGCCG
>JBJTNC010000008.1:0-2295 GCA_046073865.1 Micrococcales bacterium
TCGGATGCTAATGATTTAGATTAGACCATGAGAACATAGGTTTTAGGTCGGTTTTTATAACGATTTGAAAGCCAGTCCGTAACTATCCGGGAGTGTGCACTTTGGCTCGTCCACGCATTGCTATTTTGGGTCGTCTCGCCGAGAACACGTCGGTCACGCGCTACGACGGAATCGTCACCGCACTGCGCCTGGCGCAGGCTGTCTGGGAGGCTGGCGGCGAGCCAGTAACCTTCCTTCCAGTGGCGGGTGCGGACCTCGCAGAACGTCTAGACGGCATCGATGGCGTGCTAATGCCCGGCGGCGGCGACGTAAACCCGGCCCGCTACGGCCAAGAGCCAACCACCGATCGCATCTACGGCGTGGTTGAGGTGCAGGACCAGACCGACATCGAGATTTTTGAGTACGCGGTGGCAAACGCCCTGCCGCTGCTGGCAATCTGCCGCGGCTTCCAGATCATTAACGTGGCCCGAGGCGGCACCCTGGTGCAAGACATGGCCGCACCACACACCCACCACGTGGAAACCATCACGGTGACCGAGCCCGAACTGCTTGGTTTGGACGGCAACCGGGTTTTGGCCAGCTGCTACCACCACCAGTGCGTGGATGCGCTAGGTAACGGTCTAGAGGTTGTTGCCAGAGCGGAAGCCGGCCACGTGGAGGCGTTCAGAATCGACTCCCCGGCATGGGCCATGGGCGTGCAGTGGCACCCGGAGGACAACTTCGATACCCAGCGCGAGAACCTGGCGATCTTTGAGAAGCTGGTGGCGGAGGCGGGGCGCTAGGCGATACTTGCCTTCGGCGCAGTGCCAATTATTTGCCCTCTGCGCAGTGCCAATTATTTGCCCTCTGCGCAGTGCCAATTATTTGCCTTCGGCAAACTCCGTCACGGCGCGCAGCATGTCGGCCAGCTGGTCCTTCTGCTTGGCGTCCAGCACGGAGGTAACCTCCACTTCGCCCGCGTTGAACTCCGGGAACAGCCCCTTCATCAGGGTGCGGCCCTGAGGCGTTAGGTCAACCAGCACCAGGCGGCCATCATCGGCAGATTTGCGGCGCATGAGCAGCCCGCGGCCCTCCAGTGTGGAAAGCACGCCGGTGAGCGTTGCCTTGCTGAAGCCGCCCTCGTCTGCAATCTGGCGGGTCTCGATTGGCTCCCAGATCCAAACCACCCAGAGAACCACAAACGCGGTCCAGGAGAGGTCGTGCTTGGCAAGTACGTTGCGCTCAAAGTGGTTGCGAACCGCGGTGGCTGCGCGGAAGAGGTTGCTTGCAACCGCCATGGCGCGAAAATCGATGGTCAGGCCACCAAGCTTCTCGGTTACCTGACGCTCAGTTTCCTTGAGAGTGTGCGCTCCGGCCAATTGATGCCCCTTAGATCTTCAAAGCGGATCGACGCAAATCGTTCGAACCTGAATGAATCCAAGTTATACCCAGAATGTTGGCTTAGGCGGCAGAAAGCCAATCCGTTACTTTATGAGTCCCGACCACTTGAGGAAGTTGTCCACAAGTTCGAAGGTGCGCTCGCGGGCGGCGCCCTGCTCGTGCCTGGTCTGCCACATCATCACTTCGGGGTCTTGGCCATCAGCGATGACGGCCTTGTCGCCCTCCCAGCCAAGCCAGCCGGTGAGTGCCGCGGCATCCACCTCGGGGTGGAACTGCAGGGCAAGAGCCTTGTTGATAACAAACGCCTGCGATGCCACGGTGGTGCGGGCAATCTCGGTGGCGCCTTCTGGCAGGGTCCAGCGGTCGTAGTGGAACTGGAACCACGGACCCGAGCTCACAAACTCGGGCTGCAGCGTGGACACCCAGGTCCAACCGATCTCGGCCTTTGGGCCGCGGGCAACAACTCCTCCCATGGCGCGCGAAATCAGTTGGCCACCAAAGCAGATGCCAAACACGGGCTTGTTTGCCTGGATGGCGCCGCGAATCCACTCAATCTCCGGAAGCACCCAGTTGCCGATGCACTCGTCATCCCAGACGCCCCAGGGGGAGCCCATGGGGATGATGAGGTCGTAGTCGTTCCAATCTGGAAAATCGAAGTGCACGTTGGGGGAGTGGTAGTCGGCTTCTTGCACCACTAGGCGCTCCTCAACCTCAAAGCCGTGGTGGCGCAGGCGGTCTGAGACCGGGCCGGTTGGGCTCACGTGATCGTGCTGAATGAAGAGGGCCTTCATGCTTTCTCCTGCAGTTTATGATGCGCGGGTGTCTTCAAAAATCTAGCGGGCAAATGTAACGGTTTGATTTACAAGCCCGAGCTTTACCTCTCAGATTAGTATCATCAAATAATCGTTAGTATCC
>JBJTNC010000009.1:0-5246 GCA_046073865.1 Micrococcales bacterium
GACTTCATCCTCGGCCTGCTGCGCGACTACGGCCTAAATGACTTCTACCTCGAGCTGTCCACCAAGGAAGAGGGCAACCCCAAGTTCGTTGGCGACAACGCAATCTGGGAGACGGCAACCGCAACTCTTGAGCGCGTGGCCAAGGCTTCGGGACTCGAGCTGGTTCCAGACCCGGGAGGCGCGGCCTTCTACGGACCAAAGATCTCGGTACAGGCCCGCGATGCCATCGGCCGCACCTGGCAGATGAGTACCGTACAGCTTGACTTCAACCTGCCGGAGCGATTCGACCTCGAATACACGGCCCCGGACGGAACCAAGCAGCGCCCAGTGATGATTCACCGCGCACTGTTCGGATCGATGGAACGATTCTTCGGTGTACTCACCGAGCACTACGCGGGTCACTTCCCTCCTTGGCTAGCACCTGTGCAGGTTGTTGGAATCCCAATCGCCGACGAGTTCAGCCCATATCTGCACGAGATTGCAGCCGAACTGCGCAAGCACCGCGTGCGCGTGCAGATCGACGACTCGGATGACCGCATGCAGAAGAAGATCCGCAACCACACGCTGGCTAAGGTTCCATTCATGCTTATTGCCGGTGGCCAGGACCGCGACAACAACGCAGTCTCCTTCCGCTTCCGCGATGGTTCGCAGGAGAACGGCATCCCGGTATCCGAGGCAGTGGAGCGCATCCTAACCGCCATACGCGACAAGGCTCAGGTTTAGGTAGCAGACCGCAAGTGAACGAAACCCCAAAGGTTGAGTCGAGTCTGGATCTCCCCGGAGTTCCAGACCACTTCCAGCGCCTGTGGACACCGCATCGTCTGGTTTACATTCAGCACGGCACCCAGCCTCACCGCGACGACTGCCCATTCTGCCTAGCGCCGGGAATGCCTGATGACGAGGGTCTAATCGTGCATCGCGGGAAGCACGCTTACGCGTTGCTTAACCTTTTTCCCTATAACAGCGGGCACCTTCTGGTTTGCCCTTATCGGCACGTGAGCACCTATGACGACGCAACCCCCGAGGAGGTTGTGGAAATAGGCGAGATCACCCAGAAGGCAATGCGGGTTCTGAAAAAGGTTTCGGGAGCCCACGGCTTCAACATCGGCATGAATCAGGGCGAGGTTGCGGGCGCTGGGATTGCTGAACACCTCCACCAGCACGTTGTTCCGCGCTGGGCAAACGACTCCAACTTTTTCCCGATTATCGCTCAGACCAAAGCCCTACCTAGACTGCTAGAGGAAGTCCGAGCGGACATTGCAAAAACTTGGTTAGAAATCTAATCGCGACCATATCAAAAACCCACAAAAGTTAGACTGGAACAATGAGCGAACAAGCATTCACCGGATCCTCCCTCGTCAAGCGCGGCCTAGCAGAGATGCTCAAGGGTGGCGTGATCATGGACGTAGTAACGCCAGAGCAGGCAAAGATCGCAGAAGACGCCGGCGCTGTTGCCGTGATGGCTCTCGAGCGCGTTCCTGCAGACATCCGCGCCCAGGGTGGCGTGTCACGCATGAGTGACCCAGACATGATTCAGGGCATCATCGATGCAGTTTCCATCCCCGTAATGGCCAAGGCCCGAATCGGCCACTTCGTCGAGGCGCAGGTGCTCCAGAGCCTGAACGTTGACTACATCGACGAGTCCGAGGTTCTGAGCCCAGCAGACTACGTGAACCACATCAACAAGTGGAACTTCAACGTTCCATTCGTCTGTGGCGCCACCAACCTGGGTGAGGCACTGCGCCGAATCACCGAGGGCGCCGCCATGATCCGATCCAAGGGCGAGGCGGGCACCGGAGACGTATCCGAGGCCACCAAGCACATCCGCACCATTAGCGGCGAGATTCGCGCGCTTGCAGCGAAGACCGACGACGAGCTCTACGTGGCAGCCAAGGAACTCCAGGCTCCATTCGAGCTGGTACGCGAGGTAGCCCGCGCCGGCAAACTCCCGGTTGTAATGTTCGTTGCCGGTGGCGTTGCCACCCCAGCAGACGCAGCCATGATGATGCAGCTCGGCGCAGACGGCGTCTTCGTTGGTTCGGGCATCTTCAAGAGCGGCAACCCAGCTGCTCGCGCCGCAGCCATCGTGAAGGCAACCACCTTCTTCGACAACCCAGAGGTAATCGCTGAGGTCTCGCGCGGTCTTGGCGAGGCAATGGTTGGAATCAACGTTAGCGACCTGCCTGCGCCTCACCGCCTGGCAGAGCGCGGCTGGTAAATCCACGGAGCCAACATGACGAAGCCCATCGGGGTTTTGGCCCTGCAGGGCGACTTCCGTGAGCACGGCGCTACACTCGACCGACTAGGCGTTCGCAACATAAAGGTGCGAACACTCGAAGAGCTTGAGAGCGTATCCGGGTTGATCATTCCGGGTGGTGAATCCACGGTCATGCACAAACTTGCGGTGGCCTACGGACTTCTTGCACCCATTCGCGAGGCGATCGCGGGCGGGCTGCCTGTCTTTGGAACCTGCGCAGGGCTAATCATGCTTGCCGATCGAATCACGGATGGCATCGTTGGCCAGGAAACCTTTGGCGGACTAGACGTCACGGTTCGCCGAAACGCCTTCGGTCATCAGGTTGACTCATTCGAGGTTGACTTGGCGTTCCAAGGTGTGCAGGGACCTGTGCACGCGGCCTTCATCCGGGCTCCGCTAATCACCGAGGTCGGTGTCGGCGCCGAGGTTGTGGCCGAGATACCAGCCGATGACATTCACCCCGACGGTGGTGTGGTTGGTGTTCGCCAGGGCAATCTGCTTGGCATCTCATTCCACCCGGAGGTAACCGGCGAGGACAGGGTTCACGCCCTTTTCGCCGACATGGTGGCCTCCGCGCGCTAAACCGAGCGTTCGGTAAACTGAATCAAAACTATTTCTCTACTGGGAGCAACTATGTCCGGCCACTCCAAATGGGCGACTACCAAGCACAAGAAGGCACTCATCGATGGCCGCCGCGCCAAACTTTTCGCAAAGCTGATCAAGAACATTGAGGTTGCAGCGCGCCTCGGCGGACCAGATCTCGACGGCAACCCAACTCTGTACGATGCCGTTCAGAAGGGCCGCAAGTCTTCGCTACCTAACGACAATATTGACCGCGCCATCAAGCGCGGTGCCGGTATCGGCGGCGACGCCATCGAGTACATGACCATCATGTACGAGGGTCGTGGCCCCGCCGGAACCGCTCTGCTTATCGAGTGTCTAACCGACAACAAGAACCGCGCGGCTGCCGAAGTACGCCTGGCCGTAACCAAGAATGGCGGCACCATGGCCGACCCGGGCTCGGTTTCTTACCTGTTCAGCCGTAAAGGCGTTATCACCGTTGCCAAGACCGCGGGCCTGACAGAGGACTCCATCCTCGAGGTTGTGCTGGATCACGGCGTCGACAACGTTGAGGACCGCGGCGAGGCCTTCGTCATCACCACCGATCCTTCCGAGATGGTTGCTGCCCGAGCAGCACTGCAGGCCGCCGGAATCGACTACGACTCAGCAGACTCTGAGTTTGTGTCCTCGATGATGGTTCCCGTGGATGACGTTGAGTCTGCCAAGAAGGTTATTCGCCTCATCGACGCGCTGGAAGACAGCGACGACGTGCAGAACGTATACACCAACGTTGACTTCACCCCCGAGGTCCTCGCGGCCCTGGAAGACGAGTAACGACGGTGACAAGAATTCTCGGCATTGACCCTGGGCTCACCAGGTGCGGTGTCGGGGTGATTGACCTGGCGGCTGGCCGCCGGGTCAATCTTGTTTCTGTGGATGTATACCGCAGTGAGCCGAGCCTCGAGCTGTCCGCACGAATTGCCTCCATCGGCAACCGCATCGAGGCACTAATTGAGCACGCCAAGCCCGATGTCATCGCCCTGGAGCGCGTCTACGCTGACGTTAACGTGCGATCCGTCATGGGAACCGCGCAAATATCCGGGGTAGTTTTGCTACTAGCAGCCAGGCACGGCCTTCCGATTGCGCTGCACACCCCAACCGAGGTGAAGGCCGCGGTCACGGGTTCCGGAAGGGCGGACAAGGCCCAGGTTGGCAACATGGTGGCAAAGATCTTGGGGCTGCCCGAGGTGCCAAAACCCGCCGATGCTGCTGACTCTTTGGCGATAGCCATTTGCCACGCCTGGAGGGGTGCGGCAGCCACCGCAGCAGAATCCGACCAGCTAACACCCGCGCAACGAGCCTGGCAACAGGCGGAGCGTCTTGCCGCCCGCAAGCGCGAGGGTTAGTTAGTCTTTTTGGGTGATTGCATCCCTGACTGGACTGATTCAGCGCGTTGGCGCCGGATTCGTGGTTCTCGACGTTGGGGGAGTTGGATACCAGGTTTTTGTTCCAACCGGAACCGCAGGTTCGCTTCACATCGGAGACGGAGTGCTCCTGCACACCGCGCTTATTGTGCGCGAAGACGCATTTATTCTCTTCGGGTTTACTGATGCCGAAGAACTGGAGCTGTTTGACCTGCTCAGGTCTGTCACGGGCGTTGGCCCAAAACTCGCAATGGCAATAATCTCGCAGTCATCGGTGGGTGCAATACGCGACGCCGTTCTAACCGAGAATGACGCCACGTTCAAGTCGGTTTCCGGAATCGGGCCCAAGACCGCGAAGCTAATCGTGGTAACCCTGGCAGGAAAGCTGAGTGGGTTCCGAGTTTCGCAAGAAACCAAGGCAAGGCAGACGAGCAGGATTGATCTCACCGCCGTGGTCGAGGCTCTCCAGGGCCTGGGCTGGGCCGAACGCCAAGCCGCAGAGGCAGTGCGCGAGGTTGCCGAGAGCCTGGGCGAATCTGCCACCGCCGACACGCTGCTTCGCGGCGCCCTGGCACGTCTGGGATCCGGCCGAAGCGTCTCCGGGGGTGACAAGTGAGCGACCTGACCTCTCCAGAGACCAGCGCAACAGAGTTGGCTTTCGAATCCGCACTCAGGCCAAAATCGCTCGGCGAATTTGTTGGCCAGGCAAAGGTGCGCGAGCAACTCAGCCTGCTACTGCAGGCCGCCCAAATCCAGGGCCGTTCACCGGATCACATTCTGTTGGCCGGGCCTCCGGGTCTGGGCAAGACCACGCTCGCGATGATTGTGGCCCACGAATTCGGGGCACCGCTTCGCCTAACCAGCGGACCCACCATCCAGCACGCGGGTGACCTCGCAGCCGTTCTATCGTCGCTTCAGCCGGGCGAGGTGCTTTTCATTGATGAGATTCACCGCATGGCCCGCCCAGCAGAGGAAATGCTCTACCTGGCGATGGAGGACTTCCG
>JBJTNC010000010.1:0-8467 GCA_046073865.1 Micrococcales bacterium
GCCCACACGCAGCGAAGTGACGGCAACGCCACCCTGGGTGTAACGCAGCTCAGGATCAGCGGCTAGATTTCCGACGATCGTGACGTTTACTTCCCCGGCCATAATCTTTTCTCGCTTGCCTTACTTGGCAGCAGCGCGAGCTGCTGGCTTCTTTGCTGGCTTGGTGTCGGCGATCTCAGCAGCGGTAAGCTCTGGGATCTCAACTGGCTTGATGTTTACGATTGCCTGGTCGGCGCGCAGAACCTTGGTACGCAGTACGGCCTCCGACAGCTTGAGCTGACGGTCGAGCTCGTCAACGTCAACCGAGTTTGCAACCAGGTTGATGACAGCGTAGATGGCTTCGGTCTTCTTTGCGATTTCGTAGGCAAGACGACGACGGCCCCAAATGTCAACCTTCTCAACGGTACCGTTACCGTTGCGGATTACATTAAGGAACTTGTCGAGGCTTGGAGCAACAGTGCGCTCGTCGATCGATGGATCGAGGAGAACCATGACCTCATATGGATGCATGACTAACCCACCTCCTTTGGACTAGAACGGCCACGGGCTTTCCGTGACAGGAGGGTATTGGCATCTGTCGCGCTGCAAACCCGGGACGGGCTCTAGGCGCAACCTTTCTAGACTACCTTGCGTTCCACCAGATGAGCAAGCGTTTTTCGGCCTCTTCGGCACCGATGGAACCCTCGTCCATGCGCAACTCCATCAGGAAGTTGTAGGCCTCGCCAACCTCGCGGCCGGGCCTGATCCCCAGAATTCGCATGATGTCCTCACCGTTCAGGTCGGGGCGGATGGCCTCAAGCTCCTCCTGAGCCGCAAGCTCGGCGATTCGGCGCTCCAGGTCATCGTAGGCGTGGGCCAGGCGCTCAGCCTTGCGCTTGTTTCGCGTGGTCACATCGGCGCGGGTCAAAACATGCAACCGGGTCAGCAGGTCACCCGCGTCACGCACGTATCTGCGCACGGCGGAGTCGGTCCAGGGGTCGTTCTCGCCGTAGCCGAAGAAACGGAGGTGAAGTCGCACCAATTCCTTGACGGCCTTGATGGTTGCGTTGTCAAACTTCAGCTCGCGCATGCGGGCTGCAGCCAGCCTGCTGCCAACCAGGTCGTGCTGATGGAACGACACTGCGCCGCCCGGCTCCTTGCGCTTGGTGGCAGGCTTGCCGATATCGTGAAGCAGCGCCGCGAATCGAAGCACGAAGTCTCCCTCGAGACCGTACTGGCGCTCGTAGTCAATCGCCTGCTCCACAACTTTCAGGGTGTGCTCGTAGACATCCTTGTGGTGGTGGTGTTCGTCGCTCTCCAGGCGGAGCGCAGGAAGCTCCGGCAGCACAACCTCCGCCAGACCGGAGTCAACCAGGGCCGTGAGACCAAGCCTGGGGTGCGCTCCGAGCATGAGTTTTGTGATTTCAACGTTGATGCGCTCCGCGCTAACAATCTTCAGGCGGTCGGTCATCTTTGACATCGCCTCGAATGTGGCAGGTTCGATTTCGAAGCCGAGTTGGCTGGCAAACCTGGCACCGCGCAGCATGCGCAGCGGGTCATCGCTGAATGAGATCTCCGGTTCGATTGGCGTTTTGAGCACACCGGACACCAGGTCCCTGAGACCATCGGTTGGATCCACGAAGACCTTCTGCGGAAGCCGTAGCGCCATAGCGTTCACCGTGAAGTCTCTGCGAAGGAGGTCCGCCTCGAGGCTCTTGCCAAAGGCAACCACCGGCTTGCGGCTGGTGTCGTCGTACTCGTCTGCCCGATAAGTTGTGATTTCAACGGTGTCGTCACCGATGCGGGCACCGATGGTTCCGAATTCCTTGCCGATGTCCCACCAGGCATCAACCTGCCCCTTCAGGATGGCGATGGTCTCGTCTGGCAGGGCCGAGGTGGTGAAATCGAGGTCTGGTGACTTTCTGCCCAGGAAGGCATCTCGCACCGGTCCTCCAACCAGGGAAAGCTCGTGACCGGCGGCGGAGAAGAGTGCTCCTAGTCGAACAAAAGGCTCACCCGAGGTGAGTTCATCAAGGTTCTTTAGTGCTTCTGCCACGCGGTTCATCGCATTCAGTTTGTCACAGGGCGCAAGGTCTAGTCTTAATCTCATGACTGACCGCAGCTTTACGCGCCCCAAGCGCCGGGTGGAGGAGACCTCGGCCGGCGGCTTTGTTTTGGCGCAGGACGGCAGTCTCAGGGTTGCGCTAATCGGCAGGCAGTCGCGCTCGGGTCGCATCGATTGGTGCGTGCCAAAGGGTCACCTCGAGGGTCAAGAAACCATCGAGGAGGCGGCCATCCGCGAGGTTGGCGAGGAGACGGGGCTGCAGGTTGAGACCATCGCGCAGTTGGGCAGTATTCAGTACGAGTTTTCCGCAGGGCACCGCCTGATTTCCAAAACGGTTCACCATTTTCTGTTTCGCCAGACTGGTGGCTTCCTCACCCTGGAAGCCGACCCCGACCACGAGGCCGTGGATGTTCGCTGGATAGAACTTCAGGAACTGGAACAAACGCTCGCTCACGAAAACGAGCGCCGAATGGCGCGAGCGGTTTTGGAGTGGGTTGGGGAGCAGGCCTAATGGGTAAGTTTTTCAGGGGTTCGGCTGCCGCTGTCCTAGCTTTTTCGGTTGCATGGGCGGGCTTTAGCACCGCGATGGCCGCTACCCAGTCAGTTCAGAGGGTCGGGGCACCGGCAACGACAGCAACCCCCGAAACAACCGCCGCGGCTTCTCCAGCAGCACCAAGCCCAAGCGGACTTCCCGGTTTTGACATTCGAATCGTTCCCGGGTCCGTCATTCACCTGGTTAGCCGCAACTCCAAGTTGCCAATCTCAATTCAGAACAACTACAACACCGAGATTCGGGTTCAGGTACACGTAGCCGCCAATAACCTCAAGGCGCTTATTCCCGCGGCAATCGAGGTGACAGTGCCTGCGGACACCACTTTCGTCGCGCAGGTTCCTGTCACGGCAATCGCCGACGGTCCGGTGACCCTGCGGGCCTGGATCACCACATTTTCAGGACTTTCTCTGGGTGCGCCTGTAAACCTTCCAATGACAATCAATGCCGAGATTGAGGAATCAATCATCGCCGGCTTCGCGATTGTGGTTTCTTCGCTGGGAATCATCGGTGTGATTCGAACCATTCGCAGGCGTAGGGCCTCGGAAGTCAGCTAGTACTTAGGAGTCAAGTGAGCGTAGCTCGGTCCAGCCTCATCATGGCCAGCGGCACTGTCGTGAGCCGCGTCCTCGGATTCGTTCGCGCGGTACTCCTTGCCGCGATGATTGGCGTTACCACCAACGCCGCCGATGCCTTTGGTGTTGCAAACCAGCTGCCAAACAACGTCTGGGCGATCATCGCCGGCGGAGTGCTGAACGCCATCCTGGTTCCCCAGCTGGTTAAGGCCAGGAGCCACGAAGATGGCGGCACCGGGTACATCAATCGCCTGCTCACTCTGGCAATTGTGGTTTTCGGGTCCATAACGCTGCTAGCCACTCTGGCCGCGCCGCTGCTGGTTGACCTCTACACCTCGGGCTGGTCGCCTGCCCACCTTGCTCTCGCAACCGCCTTTGCCTACTGGTGCCTGCCACAGCTCTTCTTCTACGGCATCTACTCCATGCTGGGCGAGGTGCTAAACGCCCGCAGCGCCTTCGGACCATACATGTGGGCCCCAGTCCTGAACAACGTGGTTTCGCTCGGCGGCATGGTGGCGTACATTCTCATCTTCGGCATGGATCCCACCGGCCACCAGACCGTTGCGCAGTGGGGTTCGGGTCAGATCACGCTGCTAGCTCTTTCGGCAACCGCAGGCGTGGCCGCCCAGGCGCTGATCCTTTTCCTGTCCTGGCGCAGAATCGGAATTCACTTCAAGCCAAACTTCCAGTGGCGCGGCTTCGGTCTTCGCCCAGCCCTCAAGGCTGGGTCGTGGACACTCGCGATGGTCCTGGTCACGCAGATTGCCGGCATCTTCCAATCCTCTGTGGCGTCCTCCGCCGTTACCGGACGCGCGGTAGCGGACGTTGCATCGGTTGCGGCGTCCGGCATCGCCTGGCTCATCTTCATGCTGCCGCACTCGGTTGGAACGGTTTCGCTGGCAACCGTTTACTTCACTCGTATCGCCACTCACGCCCACGAAAATCGCTTCGACGACGTGAAGGCCGATCTCCGCGACGGCATGCGCCTGGTCGCGTTGGTTAGCGTGCTGGGCACCGTGGCTATCTCTGTCCTGGCATTCCCAATTTCGCGCGTGTTCGTTGGTGAGTACGCGGGAACCGAGGCCCTGGCGCGGGTGCTCATCGGCTTCATCATTGGCCTTCTCCCCTTTAGCCTCGGATTCTTCATGCAGAAGGCTTTCTACTCTCTCGAAGACACGAAGACGCCGTTCTGGATCACCGTAGTTCAGTCGGTTCTCTACATCGCTGGCGCGCTCACCATTCAGAAGGTTGTTGCGCCTGCCGATCGCGTTGCTGCCCTCGCCTACCTCACCAGCGCGGCCACGCTTGTTGCCACCCTGATGTACTTCTTCATCCTGCGCAAGAGAATCGGTTCGTTCGGACACGGTCTCATCGCATCGATGGTGCGTTTCCTGCTGGCGGGCTCGGTTGGCTGGGGATTTGGGTACCTGGGGCTGGGGCTCATCGGCGGAGTGGCCGAGGGACACTTCGCTGTGCGTTCCGTGGCAACCGCGGTGATTGGCTCCGGCATAGTTGGAATCTTCGTGCTGATCGGGTTCGTGGCAGCCCTCTGGGTGATTCGGGCCCCAGAGTTCGGCTTGCTGAAGGCGATGGTTGACCCCGTGATGACGCGGGTGCGCGGAATGTTGAAGCGGTAATATTTGTTTATTCCTGTGCCTCAAGATTCACAGCAGTTCCACGTGAAACCAGGCGCAGAAGTTCCCCCAAATATCAGGAGTTGCCAGTGCGCGACGTCATCATCATCGGTTCCGGCCCTGCCGGCTACACCGCAGCCATCTACACAGCTCGCGCAGGCTTAAACCCGCTTCTCATCGCCTCCAGCGTTGAGGCCGGTGGAGAACTCATGAAGACCACCGAGGTTGAGAACTTCCCTGGCTTCCCAGAGGGCGTAATGGGTCCATCGCTTATGGCCAACTTCCAGTCGCAGGCTGAGAAGTTCGGCACAGAGGTGCTGCTGGACGACGTTGTTGAAGTTCAGCTTCAGGGTGACGTCAAGGTAGTGAAGACCGGTCTCGGCCAGACCTTCGAGGCAAAGACCGTAATCCTCGCAACCGGTGCTGCCTACCGCGAACTGGGAGTCCCGCGCGAAAAGGAACTCTCCGGCTACGGGGTTTCCTGGTGTGCCACCTGCGATGGCTTCTTCTTCCGCGAGCGCACCATCGCCGTGGTTGGCGGTGGCGACAGCGCCATGGAGGAGGCAAACTTCCTAACCCGCTTTGCCAGCAAGGTTTACCTCATCCACCGCCGCGCCAGCTTCAAGGCCTCCAAGATCATGGCAGACCGCGCGCTAGCCAACCCAAAGATCGAAGTCATCTGGAACTCAGAGGTCGCCGAGCTTCACGGTGAGGGCAAGCTGACCGGTGTGACCCTGAGAAACACCGTCGATGGCTCCACCAGCAACCTGGACCTCGAGGGCCTATTCATCGCAATCGGTAACGACCCGCGCGTTGACCTGGTCCGCGGCCAGGTTGAACTCACCTCTGAGAACTTCATCCAGGTTGATGGCCGCAGTAGCCGAACCAACATCCCGGGTGTTTTCGCCTGTGGCGACGTGATTGACCCGAGCTACCGCCAGGCAATCACCGCTGCCGCCTCCGGCTGCGTGGCTGCACTCGATGCAGAGCACTACCTGAACGACCACTAGGCCGTTTTTTAGAATCCCAACTTAGACTTTTATTACCCGCAATAGGAGAACCAAATGAGCGCAAAGAACGTAACCACCGCAAGCTTTGCAGCCGACGTGCTGCAGAACCAGAAGCCAGTTCTGGTTGACTTCTGGGCGGAGTGGTGTGGCCCATGCCGCCAAGTAGCCCCAATCCTGGACCAGATTGCGGCCGAATACGCCGACAAGATCGAGATCGTCAAGGTAAACGTGGACAACGAGCAGCAGCTCGCCATGCAGTACGGCATCGTAAGCATCCCAGCGCTCCAGGTATTCCAGGGCGGTCAGGTTGTGAAGAGCATCGTTGGCGCAAAGCCAAAGGCCATTCTGGTCAACGAGCTCAGCGACTTCCTGAACTAATAGCGCAAGTCTTAGACCCGCGTCCGCCCACCCTGCTCGGGTGTGGCTGGCGCGGGTTTTTACTACCATTGACTGAATAACCCTTTTGGAGAACCACAGATGAGCAACGAAACCCCGCGCGGTAACAATTTCGACCACTGGTTGGATAGTTACGCGGCGCGCGCGAACACCCTTTCGGTGTCCGAGGTTCGTGCCCTCTTTGCCGTGGTCTCCAGGCCCGAGGTGGTTTCGCTAGCCGGTGGAATGCCTTACGTTGCAGCCCTGCCGCGCGAACTCCTCGAGGCCTCATTCGACAACATGATGACCGAGCGCGGCAACTTTGCCCTCCAGTACGGCGGTGGTCAGGGCGACCTGCGCCTGCGCGACCAAATACGCGAGGTCATGGCTCTCGAGGGCATTCACGCCTCGGTTGAAGACATCGTCATCACAACGGGAAGCCAGCAGGGCCTGGACCTACTCGGCGGACTATTCCTAGACGCCGGCGATGTGGTGCTGGCCGAGAGCCCATCGTATGTTGGCGCCCTGGGCATCTTCCGTCACTACGAGGCTCACGTTGAGCATCTGGTCACCGATGAAAACGGCCTAGATCCGGACGACCTCGAGGTGCAGATTAAGGCCCTTCGCGCCGAGGGTCGTCGCATCAAGTTCCTCTACCTGGTGCCCAACTTCGGCAACCCTTCTGGTGTAACCCTCACTGAGGAGCGTCGCCACCGCATCGTTGAAATCTGCCGACGCGAGCACATCCTCATCCTTGAGGACAACCCATACGGACTCCTGTACTTTGGCGAGAAGCCGCCGGTGGCAATGCGCTCTTACGAGGAGGACTGCGTCATCTACCTTGGCTCGTTCAGCAAGATTTTGGCGCCGGGTCTACGCGTTGGATACGTCCTGGCCCCGCCAGCTATTCGCGACAAACTCGTGCTGGCAAACGAGAGCGCGCTGCTCAGCCCCAGCACCTTCACCCAGATGCTCATCAGTGAGTACCTGGCAAAGAGCGACTGGCAGGGACAGATCAACACATTCCGCGGTGTTTACCGGGAACGCCGCGATGCTGCCTTGGACGCAATGGCCCAGTACCTTCCAAACCTCTACACCACGAAGCCCGACGGCGGTTTCTACCTGTGGGTAACGCTGCCCGAGGGCATTGATTCCAAGGCAATGCTTCCGCTGGCCGTCACAGAACTGGTTGCATACACTCCCGGAACGGCCTTCTACGCCAACGGCGGTGGGCGTGAAAACCTGCGCATTAGCTTCTGCTACCCCACCCCCGAGAACATCAATCTGGGCATCAAGCGCCTGGCAACGGTGATTCAGCGCCAAACCGACCTGCTCGAGACCTTCGGCACCCACTAAGAACTACGATCCAAGGAGCTAATGATGATTCCAGGTCACCAGAAGGGTCAAAACCTTCGCATTCAGGTTCTTGCGGGAGGCATTTCGCACGAGCGCGACATCTCGCTCAAGAGCGGCAGGCGTGTAGCGGACGCCCTCACCGACGCTGGCGCAACCGTGATCATCCGCGAGCCCGACGAAAACCTGCTCAAGCACATCGCTGAAGATGCGCCGGACGTAATCTGGCCCACCCTGCACGGGGCATCCGGAGAAGACGGCGCGCTGCGCGAGATTCTGGCATTAACCTCGGTTCCATTCGTTGGTGCGGGAGCAGACGGTTCCAGGCTGGCCTGGGATAAGTCAATCGCCAAGATTCTCGCGTCTCGCACTGGCGTGCAGACCCCCGCCTCCGTCACGCTGCCGAAGGACACCTTCCGTGAGCTCGACGCTGAGTCCGTGCTGGCCCAGGTATCCCGCCACATCTCGTTCCCGGTTGTTGTAAAGCCGGCCCGCAGCGGTTCGGCCCAGGGCGTGACAATCGTCGAGGACCCGGCGCACCTCAGTCGCGCCATGATTGATGCCTACGTTTACTGCGATGTTGCCATCATCGAAAAGTATGTTGCAGGCACCGAACTTGCCGTAACCGTAATCAACCAGGGCGCGGGCCCGATCGCCCTGCCCGCGGTTGAGATTGAGCCAACCGGCGGCCACTTTGGCTACGACGAGCGAGTGACAGCGGGCGAGGTCAACGACTACGTGCCCGCGCGACTGGACCAGGGCATCCTGGACAAGGCGGCCAAGATCGCCGTCAAAATCCACGATGAGTTGGGGCTTCGCCACATGTCTCGCGTAGACCTAATTGTTGACGAGAACGGTGTGGCCTGGTTCCTTGAGGTCAACGTTGCACCTGGACTCACCGAGACTTCGCTAGCCCCGCAGGCGAT
>JBJTNC010000011.1:0-4710 GCA_046073865.1 Micrococcales bacterium
ATCGCTGGGAGCGAGCCTTCGAGGACGTGAACCTGTGGAGATTCCAGCCAGCCGTGCTTCACGGTCACGGGGCATCCGGAAACTTCCTAGAGCAGGGCGGCGAGATCACGGGCGTGCTCAACTGGTACAACGTGCAGGCAGGAGATCCGGCGCACGACTTCGCCTGGATTGTTGGCTTTAGCAACGAGGACTTTGCCTATAGCGTTCTGCTGGAGTACGACAGGCTTCGCGGAAACGACGCCAACCTTCGGGCCCGCGCCCAGCTCTACTCGGAGATGGACCTGGCGCACTATCTGGTTGATTCGGTGCAGGCAGGAGACGAGACAGGCATCCAGGAGGGTCAGGCCTGGATTGATCAGCTGATCGACAATATCGAAAACGGCATCGTGGGACCAATCGGCCCGAAGCCTCTCGGCATCGATAGCTTTGACTCCACTGCCGTCCTGGGCTCGGCAGCCGGCTTCGTCTCTGTGGCACAGGACATTGTCTCTGACTCGCACTTCGGTGGAGCTGCTGGCTTCACCGGTGCAGCTGGATTCGCGGATGCTGAAGCAGCAGGCGAACCGAGCCTGCCCACCGGCAGCATGCCATCCTTTATTTCCGAGGATGGAACCGGGGCCGATGAGACGGTAGCGGCTGCCTCAGGCTTTGCTCCTGCCCCGGCGCTTGAGGCCGGAACCGACCCGGCAGAGGTTATTCCCAACGCGGCCGATCTATTCCGGCCAGTCGTTGACCCCTCCTACAACCACAAGAATCTCTTCGGGGAGACGGGGCCGCTGAATCTGCCTGGTTTCCTGACGCAGGATTCGGTTGACGATGCCACCGCACCAATCGAGATTGTTGCCGAGGACGAGAAGAAGAGCAACGACCTCTTCTAGCGAGCGCTAACGGGCGCTAACTCGAGCCAGCTGGCCCCAAGAGTCTCGAATCTGGTCAAGATTTGGCAGATTCTCCGGAGTTATTTCCATGTTTTCGGCAACGAAGTAGAAGCTAGCGCTCACGTTCTCGAGCGGAATCTGCATCAGGGTTGCGAAGGCGATTCGGTAAAGAGCCAGTTGGAGTGCCCGCTGAACCGTGTCTTCTTCACCCTGCGGGGCCGCGCCGGTCTTCCAGTCAACCACCTCGTATCTTCCGTCTTCGGTTTTGAAAACGGCGTCGAGTTTGCAAACAAAGATGTTGTTCCCCACCGCAAGCTGGATTTCGATTTCAGCGAACTCCGCCGTCATGTCGGCCCAGCGCGACCTCTCGAAATTCTGCCTGAGGTCCTCGATTATTGCCGCGTGGGCACCGAGATCCTGAGGTTCCAGTTGCCTCGCCCAAATTTGTTCCGAGGCCAGCTCGAGGTCTAGGTCCGGCTCATCTGCGAGGCCTCGCGAAAGTGCGGCGAAGCGCTCCTCCATCAGCGAGTGGAACAGCGTTCCGGCCCTGGTTGCCTTGAACGGGGCCTCCGGCACTGGCCTGAGCATTCGCGCAGCTGTTGTTTCGGGTTGAGTTAGGAAGTCCTTGAATCTGGACGCGCTGATGCGCACCGGCAACTGAACCTCGGAGACGGCCTGCTGCTGGCGCAGGCGTTCCGCAATCAGAAGAGCGATGAGGTCATCGTCGCTGTGGTTTGCGCGCTCCTTTAGCTGCTCTCGAACTGCCGCATCGGCAAGCAACAGCCGAACCCGGTGCCTCTCGCCCAGCGGATCCAGAGGCCACTGCAGCGTGAGGGCAGATTCGGTGAGCGGGTTTTCATCGGCGAGCGGGGCAAGGAATGGCGCTTCCGGGTCATCGGTGCGGTCATATACGGTGACGACCTCTTGGGGAAGCCTAGCCGCCTGGAACAGGAATCTGCTGAGCTTGCGCGGTGTCTTCACGCCGGGCTTCCAGTAGGAGCCGGTGAGCAGCAGCTGCGCCTTTGGGCGAGTTACCGCCACGTACAGCAGCCTGAGTTCTTCGCGCAGCAGGTGCAGCTTAACTTCTTCTTGAAACGCCTTGGTGGCCTTGTTTAGTTCCGCCTGAGAGGTCTTGCCGCGATACTGCCATTCGGGCAGCGATTCCGCGTCGCCGCGCAGCGGGTATGGGAACTGACCGGCCTTGAGCCAGGCGCTCGAGCCCTTACCCGTTGACGGAAATTCGCCATCCGCCAGATTGGCAACTGCAACGAAGTCCCACTCCAGCCCCTTGGATGAGTGGATGGTCAGAATCTGAACCACACCCGGCTCCGGTTTAGCGGCCGGGGCCTCGAGGCGCTCCTTGTCCTTGGCGAAGTCGAGCCACTTTAGGAATGCGCCGAGGTACGGGCGATGGTTGCTCTGAGCGTAGGACGCGACGATTCCAGCGAAGGCGTTCAACTGCGCCATGGGGTGAAGGCGTGTTGGGTTGGCCATTACTTCAACGTCCAGCCAGAGCTCACGCTCCACCAGCCTGACAAAGTCAACCAGCGGAAGCCCGGTCTGGGAGCGGAGGTTGGCAAATAGTCGGGCGGCATCCTGGAGGCGCGCAAGTGCAGGTTGCGCGATTTTGGATTTCTCGGCCAGCGCTTCGTCAAGCAGAGTGTCAAGCGCATCGATGAGGCTGACGGAATCCTCCGGAGAAAAACCGGAGCCGTTTTGATGAAGCCTGTTCAGCCACTTCGCGAAACGATGCAGCCTGTCGATGTCCTTCACGCCGATTCGCCAGCGAGCCCCCGTTAGCAGGCGAATCAGCTCGGTGCCTGCGTTTGGTTCGTGAACCACCCTGAGGGCTGCCACCAGGTCGATGATCTCGGGCATCTCCAGGAGCCCTCCGAGTCCAACAACCTCAACCGGTAAGCCCTCGGCCTCGATGGCGTCTCGGAACAGAGCCATCTGGGACTTACTGCGCATGAGGACCGCGGCGTCCGGGGCAATGTAATCCGGTTGCCGCTCGCTCGGCTTCCAACTCTCGCGGTGGGAATCGAACTCGTGACGCAGCCACCTGGCCACGGACGCTGCCTCGTCTTCAACCGTCTGCTCAACCTTGATCCGAACCACTCCATCGGCGGCGTCCGAGCGCGCGTTGAGCGTGAGCGGCACCAGATGCGGGAACGGGTTTCTGTCGTAGTGAGGACGAGTCTTGAGGTCCTCTGCGAGGTGATTGGCCAGCTGCAGGACTAGTCGCGGATTGCGCCAGCTGGTGGAAAGCGCAAAGCGACCAACGCCCTCGGCGGCCTCCGGGGTGGAGGTGAAGTCGGTGGCAAAGGCGGCCAAATTCGACGCCGAGGCGCCGCGCCAGCCGTAGATGCTCTGGTTTGGGTCTCCCACCGCGAAAACCGAGGAGTCTGCAAAGAGCCCCGAGAGCAGGCGCGTCTGAAGCACAGATGTGTCCTGGTATTCATCCAGGAGCACCTGAGTGAATCTGAGCCGTTGCGCCTGGCGCACCCCCGGAATCTGACGAACCGCCAGTTCCGCCATGGCCACCTGGTCGCTGTAGTCAACGTAACCCAGCTGCCTCTTGCGACTGCGGTATTCCTCCGCCAACTGAGCCAGGATTGGAGTTGGTGAGAGGTCTTCGATGAGACCCGAATGATACCCAAAATGGGTGAAGTCACCGCCTCCCTCTTTCTTGGGCAGTGAGGAAATTTGACCGAGCACGGAGTGGATGATCTCGGCCACGGAGTCGCCTGCCGTGAGGTTATCGTTGAGGTCGGCTGCGAGTGAGATGACGCGCTCGACTATGGTGTCCAGCTTGAGATCAAGGTCGGCGAGCCGGCCATCCACTCTGGCACCGTAGTCAATAACGAGTTCTCGGGCAAGCTGGAACGCTGCGGCATCTGTTAGCAGCGTGCTTTCCGCTTCTACGCCCAGCCCAAGCGCGTTCTCTCGGAAAAGCGAGTTTGCGTAGGAGTTATAGGTTGTGACGGTGGGCGGGCTGAAGTCGTATTCCAGCCCCTCTGGCCACAGTTCGGAGTTTCGGAGCTTCAGCAGGCTGGAGTAAATGCGCGCGCTGAGCTCACTCGCCGCCTTGCGCGTGAAAGTAAGGCCGAGTATCTGCTCGGGCCTGGCGTGTCCGTTTGCTACCAGCCAGAGCACGCGAACGGCCATGAGCTCTGTCTTACCGGAGCCTGCGCCCGCAACCACCATCGATGGTGATGTCACAGATGCCAACTCGACGGCATCATGCTGCTGTCTGGTGAGCGCAAAGTCTTTGAGCAGACTGTAGACCGCCTGAGCCGAAACCCTGTTACCCAACGTGAGACACCGCCTTGGTGATGTGCATACGGCAGGAACCGAACTCGTTGTCGTTGTCGCAGTGGCTGGAGACATTTGCGATGAAAACCGAGTTTGGAGCCGCCATGCCCTCTGCCGCCGAGGCAATCAGGGACTCGAAGTATTCCCGCGCTTGGGACTCGCCATCGATGGCCGGCTGCAGACGTTCCGAGAAGTTGTCGCCCGCAACCAGTAGGAGCTTGGCGCCGGCACTAACCACCGGCCCATCGACAACCTCGTTCACGGCCGCGAAAGCACCGTTTTCAACGGCAAGTTGGTAAAGCCCAAGCTGAGGATGCTTGGCGGCCTCCTGGTTGGTTGGGATGGAGCTACCCGTCTTGAGATCTACAACCACAACCCCACCATCGGGAGTGAGTTCGATTCGGTCAACCTTGCCAACCACCTTGGCCCGGCCGAGGCTCATCTCGAAGTCGGCTTCCGCTGCCAAAACCTTAGAGCCGCTAGCCTCAAACTGAGCCAGGTATTTGGCCAGGTTTGC
>JBJTNC010000012.1:0-15189 GCA_046073865.1 Micrococcales bacterium
CCCGCGCCTCAACCACATGCAGTCGCTGGAGCTCTCGTTCCTGGTTGCGGAGCTGTTGGCTTCGCGCACGTAACAGGTTTCAAGGATTGATGCCCGTCGAGGTTGCTCGGCGGGCATCGAGCTTTTTAGGGGCGCGGTCCACCGCCGAAACTTAAGATTTGGTTACGGTTGGGTAACTTCGCCGGGGTGGGGTTGTTGGGTGCTGATAGTTTCCGTTTGTTGGCCTAGGTTTTTGAGGGTTTTGGTGCGGGTAGGGGTTTCTGTGGTTGAAAGAGGATTAGGAAATTGAACATTTTTGAGATTCTCTTTTTCAATGCGGTTTGGACTTGCCTGGCTTTTTTCGTTGGCGGACAGATATCGCATCTAGTGAACAGGCCTGAAATCTATAACAAACTGCTCATAAGCAACCCAAGTTTCTACAACAGGCAGGTGTGGTTTTTTGGTCCGCTTTTGTCGATCCTATTTCCGGCGATCGAGACAGTACTATTTTTGATCGGCGGACAGGCCAGCCCATTTTGGCTAGTTCTGATATGGCTTCTTCTAGTCGCGGCCTTTGTTGGCGGCTGGAAACTTTCTGCGGCATCGGCAAAGTTCGGCGAAATCGCCAACAAGGTCTCATTCGCCATGGAAAGTATCAGATCAGGCCTCTAGGCTGACCAAGTAAATGCTCAAGGGCAGGGATTGGCCCATGTATAGGAAAATCGGTCCGATCAAAAACTGGCTCAAGGCGTTTGAAATAGGAGATGCGAAAAAGTGCACTACCAAGCGATTTTTGGATGGTCAGGTTCTTATGTGTTGGAGGAGTACGCAAGCCTAGCCCTGATACCCATAAATATGTTCATCTTTGGATGGTTATTACCGTCTCAGTCCAAAGGTAAAAACCCAATCTCGGACATCTTGAAAATATCTGGGTACTTTTATGTAGCCAGTTTTCCAGTGCCTCTTTATCTGTCATATTTTGAGCCAACACTTCCGCCCTGGGTTTTTCCCACTTTGCTAGTTGGCTCACTCGTGTCCACTTTCCCCAGTTACGTTGTCGGCATGGCTGTGAAAAAACTCCTTGGCAAGAATATGCCTAAGTGAGTCCTCTGGTTGCTACTTGCTAGAAATAACCACAATCGTGCCGCGCTTCACAACTGTGCCAGGCGTCACGCTCATGGACTTCACCTTCACAATGCCCCAGTTTGACTGCAGCTGATTGGTGTTCACCTCAACCTGAAGGCCAAGCGACTTGAGGGCTAGCTGTGATGCCGATATGGTCTCGCCAATCATCGATGGCACAGCCACGGTGGTTGGACCGCTAGACACGCTGAGTGTCACAGAGCCGCCCTGTGGGAGCGGATCCTGGGTCTGGTTCACTGCGAAGACCTGGCCGGTGGAAACGGCATCGGTGTAGTCCATGGTCACGCCAGAAACTGTCACGCCAGCAGACTGGAGCGCTGAGGTGGCGGCGGCCTGGGTCTGGCCAACCACGTTTGGCAGCGGCCCTAGCGAAACCTTGAGCGGTATCAGGGTGCCGATGGTGATTGGGTTGCCATCGCTGCCAAGGTAGTCGAAGATCGCACCCTTGGGCTCGGTGGAGAAGTACGAGGCTGTGTCGCCCGCAGTGAAGCCGGCGCGCTGCAGTTTGTCCGCCGCCTGCTGTGGAGTTAGACCAACCAGCGATGGCACGGCCTCCAGCTGCGCACCCTTGGAAACGAAGAGGGTTATCTGCCCGCCGCGCCAGAACAGGCTTCCTGCTGCCGGATCGGTTCGAGTCACAAGGCCGCTTGAGACGGTGCTGGAGTATTCGCGAACCTGCTTGATGTTGGCGCTGTACTGGGACAAAACCTGGGTGGCGTTTGCCACGGTGCTTGAGGTGAGGTTTGGCAGCGCGCTCATGCCACCGGGGCCGGCGCTAAACCACCAGCCTCCGCCCAGGGAAAGCAGCAGAGCCAGGGCCATGGTTAGCGCAATCCACTTGCCGCGGCGTCGGCGCCGCCCGGCCAGCTCCTCGAGAGGCGAAAGAGTGACAATCGGAAGCGCGTCATCCAGAACCGTGGTGGCGCCGGCTTCCGGCACGTAGGTGTCACCAATCAAGACCGTGCCGTTGGCGTCAACCAGCTGGCTGGGAAGCTTCATGGTGCTTTCAACCGAGAGCACCTGGGTTGCCGCAACGTTGGCAAAAGCCGGAAGGTCTAGCCTGGTGGTGGCGCCCCTGCCCGCCTTCACCTCGGCGCGCACCCGCTGCACAACCTCCATGAGAACCTGCGCGTTGGCCGGGCGGTGCTCCGGGGCTCGGGCGGCTGCCCAAAGCACCAGCTCATCAACCAGCGGTGGCACCGATGGCGCTATGGTGCTGGGAGCCGAGATTCCAACCGAGGTGTGCTGGTGGGCAATGTGAGCGATGTCATCGCCGGTGAATGGCTGCCTGCCGGCAACAAACTCGTACAGCATGATGCCGGCCGAGTAGACGTCTGATCTTGCATCGGCGTGACCGCGGCTGAGTAGCTCCGGGGCAATATAGGCGATGGTTCCCATGAGCGAACCGGTACTGGTAGCGGCGCTCGCCTCGCGTGCCAGGCCAAAGTCGCCCAGCTTGATACGGCCGTCATCGGAGAGGAATACGTTTTCGGGCTTTAGGTCACGGTGCAAAATGCCGGCGCGGTGAGCCGCCGCCAGGCCCTGCAGAATGGCCTCGAACAGCTCCAGCGCGCGGGTGGGGGAGAGCTTGCCAAAGCGGTCGAGAGCCTCGCGCAGGGTCATGCCGGGCACGTATTCCATGACCATGTAGGTCTGGCCATCGGCCGTGCCCTGGTCGAACACGTTCACAAGATTTGGGTGGTTCAGCTTGGCCGCGGTCTTGGCCTCGCGAATGAACTTGTCCACGAATCGCTTATCGGCGGCCAGGTGGGGGAAAATCACCTTCACGGCAACCTGGCGGTCGAGGCGCTCGTCAACTGCAAGATAGACGTCGCTCATGCCGCCGCGCGCAATCAACCGCTCAATCCGATACCTATCGGCCAGCAGTGTCTGCTCCAGGCTCAAGTTTTCTCCTCAGCGGCAAAGCGCTTGCGGCGCGCGTTCAGATACCAGCGTAGTTTTTGCCGCCAAGTTTTGCCTGAGGCGGGGCTGTAACAACCTTGTAAATAGGTTGCGAATCCCGCACGCTGGGGCAAGATTTGTGCCAATCTATTTGCTGTGAAGGAAGTTTTTGCCACCGTAGAGTGGCTCACAATCCCAGATGCCATGCAACTGCTGAACCTGCCGCTGGGTAAGGTTCACCGGCTGATCGAAGAGCACCACCTGGTTGAGACCCGCATCGATGGCATTCGCAAGATTCCCGCCGACGCCATTCAGAACGGCGAGCCGCTGCCAACTCTGAAGGGAACGCTTCAGGTGCTGTTTGACGCCGGGCTATCCAACGATGAGGCGCTCGAGTGGCTCTACACCGAGGACGACACTCTGGGATCAACCCCGATGGCCGGACTGGTTGCTGGCAAGCGCGCCCAGATCCGAAGCCTGGCGCTGCTGCTTTTCTAGCGACTAGCTGTCTCGCTTAATAACCTTTAGCGCCAGGGCGTGCAGCGCCTGACGCGATGGCTCGGCAATCTCCAGCGCGCTGAGCGCCTCGAGGGCCTGGTCGGCGAGGTCATCAATCATGCGCTCGGTCTTGGCAAGTGCGCCGCAGCCGGAGATTGTCTCCTGGAGCATCTTGATCTGGTCTTCGTCCAGTTCGCGCAGCGAAAGCATTTCGTCAAAAACGCCCGCCATCGA
This sequence comes from Micrococcales bacterium, assembly GCA_046073865.1. Lineage (GTDB taxonomy): Bacteria > Actinomycetota > Actinomycetes > Actinomycetales > Microbacteriaceae > Rhodoluna. The sequence goes on from JBJTNC010000012.1 coordinate 3,757, forward strand.
TGTGCTGAGCGCCTCACGGGTGAGGCCAACCAGAACGGTGCGCTTTCCCTCTCGCAGGTCATCGCCAACTGGCTTTCCGGTTACGGCAGGGTCGCCAAATACGCCGAGCACGTCGTCGCGCAGCTGGAACGCCAGGCCCAGCGGCACGGCGAAGGTTGAGAATGCGTGCAACAGCTCTTCGTCGGCGCCCGCAAATGCGGCACCAATCAGCATCGGTGCCTCTAGCGAGTACTTGGCGGTCTTGTAGAGCATCACTCGGTTGGCGCGCCAAACGGCTTCGCTCACCGGGCGGGTGAGGGCGGCATTCTCCTCCAGCACGTCCAGGTACTGACCGGCCATCACCTCGGTGCGCATCTTGGCAAACTCGTCGCGGCAGGAGTGCTGAATCTCGCGGCTCGGCGAGCCCTCAAGGGCGTGGCCAAACATCTCGGAGCTCCAGGAGAGCAGGAGGTCGCCGGTTAGCACGGCGCCGGCGATGCCGAAGCGTGCGGGGGAGCCGGCGTAGCCATCGCTCGTGTGCAGTGACTCAAACTTTTTGTGCACCGATGGCTCGCCGCGGCGGGTGTCCGAGTTGTCGAGAATGTCGTCGTGCACGAGGGCGGCCGCGTGGAACATTTCGAGCGCGCTAGTGATGCCAACCATGGCCTCGCTCGATGCAGCCAGCTGCTCCGGGGTCTGCCTGGTCTGTGCTACGGCAAGGGTGCCGGTCCAGGCGTAATAGGCGAAGAGGGCGCGGAAACGCTTGCCGCCCTGCAGCAGCGCCTTGCTGTGATTGATGACCGGAGCCAGGTCTGGCGAGATGGCATCGAACTTCTCGCGTTGGGTGTCGCAAAAATCATCGAGGGTCTGCTGGATTAGAGCCAGGAGGTTTGCGGTTTCAGTCATGTGCTCAACATTACCCAACCCCTTGCTGGCGCGGGTTTCATGTGCCTACAATCTAGGGGTAGAAAGGCGCAAATGGCACTCTCAGACCACGAAAAGCGGGTTCTCGATGAGCTTGAGCGCAGCCTCTATGCCGACGACGAAAAGTTGGCCAAGCGCTTCAAGCAGGTTGCCGATGAAACCCCGGCTCGCATCACGCAGCGCAATGCCGCACGCCGCATTGGTGGTTCGGTGCTATCGCTCGCGGGGCTCGGCGTGATTTTGGTTGGCGTAATCTCGCACTACACGCCCATGGGAATAGCGGGCTTTCTGATTACCCTGGCGGGTCTGGTTATTGCAACCGGATCAAGCGGTAAGCCAGCCGATGCCGCGGAGAACCGCGCCAGCTCGGGACCAAACCGCTCCGGAACCCCGGGGCAGGTTGCCGATAAGGCCGCGAAGGGCTGGGACAGCCTCAACGAGTTTTTTGAGGAGCGCTGGAACCGCCGAATGAACGGCCAGTAGCCCCCACATCGCTCCACCAGAAACCTTCTAAACCGCCCGAAAATCTTTCGGGCGGTTTTTTCACGCCAAATTAAGCGCTAAACCCACCTGTTTAGCGCCAATTTTGGCTCAAAATCGCGAATTTCCCTCCACCGCCCAAAACCCGCAGAATGATGCGGAATTGTGATGAAAATTCACCTCAAAACACCGCATTTTTAAACACTTGTGGTGCGCATTGGAGTAAAGTGGAGGCATCGGACCCAAAGTGGAGTTCGCTACCCAGGGGAACAGACCCCCGGTATCTGAGGAGGTGGAGTAGCGATGTTGCTAGGCACTCATACGCCACGCCTCGATGAAAAGGGCCGCATCATCCTGCCTGCCAAATTCCGCGACGAGTTCGCCTCCGGGCTGGTAATCACCCGCGGTCAGGACCGCTGCCTCTATGTGTTCAGCGCCCGCGAGTTTGAAGCCATGAACGAGCGAATCCGCCAGGCCCCAATCTCCAGCAAGGCCGCCCGTGACTTTCTGCGCTCGCTTCTTAGCGGCGCCACCGATGAGGTTCCCGACAAGCAGGGCCGAGTCACCATTCCATCGATGCTGCGCGAATACGCCGCGCTAGACCGCGAACTTGCGGTTATTGGTATGGGCAACCGTGCCGAGATCTGGGACCTCAAGACCTGGAACGAGAGCCAGGCCGAACGCGATGCTTCCTTCTCCGAGATTGCGGAGGAGGTGATTCCGGGACTCTTCTAGAGTCTCCAGGTGGCGCCCCTCTACTCAGACACCCTTCCCCTGTGCCTGATGAGAGTGGGCGAACACCGGAACCTAGACCCCGGCGATTATGACCTCAAAGCCAATCGACCAGATTCACGCCCCGGTTCTGCTGCAGCGCTGCATCGATGTGCTGGCCCCCGCGCTTGAGGGCAAGCCCGCGGTGCTGGTTGACGGTACCCTGGGCCTCGGCGGCCACAGCGAAGCATTCCTCGAGCGTTTTCCGCAGCTCACCCTGATTGGAATTGACCGCGACACAAACGCGCTTCGCCTGGCTGGTGAGCGCCTGGCCCGATTCGCCGACCGCACTCACCTGGTGCACGCCGTTTACAACCAGATCGACGAGGTTGTAGCAGACCTCGGATTCGATGGCGTTGACGGAATCCTGCTCGACCTCGGCGTTTCATCCATGCAGTTGGATGAGGCGGACCGCGGCTTCGCGTACAGCTACGACGCCCCGCTCGACATGCGGATGGACACCACCCGCGGAATCACCGCGGCCGAGATTGTGAACACATACGCCGAGAAAGACCTGGCGCGAATCTTCAAGGAGTACGGCGAGGAGCGCTACGCCAAGGGGGTTGCCCGCGCCATCGCCACGGCACGCGAATCCCAGCCTTTCACCAGCAGCGCGGCTCTCACCGCCCTGATTGCCAAGGTGATCCCATTCATTCCAGGCAAGAGCACCGGCCACCCCGCCAAGCGCGTGTTCCAGGCGCTTCGCATCGAGGTCAACGGCGAGCTGGACGTGCTTACCGACACCATGCCGGCGGCCATCGCTGCCCTCAATGTTGGCGGCCGAATCCTGGTGCTGGCATACCACTCGCTGGAAGACCGGATTGTGAAGCAGGCGTTTGCCAAGGGCTCCACCAGCAGTGCGCCGGTGGACCTACCCATTGAGCTTCCCGAGCACGCGCCTTACCTGCGTCTCGTGGTGAAGGGTGCCGAACTGGCATTAGAGGAAGAAATCAGCAGTAACCCGCGCGCCGCCTCGGTGAGGCTTCGCGCGGTGGAAAAGATTCGGAACGCAGCATGAGCGCAGCAGTAAGCTACCGAGCAGCCAGTAACGCCCGCCAGGCCAGGCCGGCTCAGCGACCGGCCTTCGCGGTTGTGCAGGGCGCTAGAACCGCAGCCGTTCGCAACGCAACCTCAAGGCTCTGGGTGCTTGGCACCATCGTCATTGGCTTCATCATCATCGCCATTCTCAACCTGCTCATGACGCTGGCAACCAGCGCCGGGGTGTACCAGGTTGCCAACCTCAAGGCCCGCCAGGCCAGCCTGCAGCTTTCCACCCAGATTGTTGGGCAGCAGGTTGACTCGCTGTCGTCTAACCAGAACCTCGCAACCGCGGCGCAGGCACTGGGCATGGTGTCAAACGCCAACCCGGTTTACCTCGACATCTCCAAGTCGAAGGTTTACGGCAGCGCGGCTCAGGCAGCCGTTGGAAACCAGAACCCAATCTCGGGAAACCTGTTGGCAAACGCCGAGTGGACCACGCGCACTAACCCAAAGCAGCTGCAGGCGGCGGTTGCCGCCGAGCAGGCCAAGGCAACTAAGGTGCCCGTGGCCGTAGCCAAGACTCCTGCCGTCAGCAACAGCAAGACAACCGCTGCGGCGGAGAGTGTCGCTTCAGGAATTTCTGGTTCTTCTCAAATAGGTTTGGCGGGTAGCGGCATTCCGGCCGCAGTCTCGCATTAAAGAAGTCAGCCCAAACGGGCAGTAAAGGGCACGTCGATGCGAAATCGCGCACCTTCGCTCGAGGAACTTAGACTTCGGCGATTCATCTTTGCCATCGTTGCGGGGGCGGCAATTCTGCTGCTCAAGCTGGTGGACTACCAGGTGATTCAGGCCCCGGCCATCAACGCCGAGTCCATGAGCAGGCGCAGCATCACCACAACCATTCCCGCCATCCGCGGCGATATCGTTGACCGCAACGGCAAGATCCTGGCAACCACGGTGATCAGCTACAACATCAACGTCGACCCAACCCTGGTGCAGCCCTTCAACAGGCTTGTGAATGGTGTCGAGACACAGGTTTCGGTGCCGCAGGTAACTCAGGAACTGGCCTCAATCCTCAAGATGAAGCCCGAAGAGGTGACCGCAAAGCTCACTGGCACCTCGCGCTTCTCGCAGCTGGCCAAAGAAGTTGACGGCATCACCTACCTTCGCATCAAGAAGCTTGGCATCCCTTGGGTTTACCCAGAAAAGGTTCCGCACCGGGTCTACCCAAACGGCGCCTTGGCGGGAAACCTGCTTGGCTTCATGGGCTCCGATGGCGCTCCGCTCGAGGGGTTGGAGTACAGCGAGAACAAGTGCCTAGCCGGCGTTGACGGAAACGAAACCTTCCAGCGCGGCGTTGACGGCATCAAGATTCCTGGCACGGCCGATGTCAAGGTGGCGCCACAGGATGGTGGACAGCTGAAGCTGACCATCGATGCGGACCTCCAGTACTACGCGCAGCAGGTAATGGCCAAGTACGTGCGCGATGAGAAGGCAGACTGGGGCAGCGCGATCGTGGTTGAGGCCAAGACGGGCAAGATCCTGGCGGCCGCCGAAGCGCCGTCTGTTGACCCCAACAACCCAACCGGTGTCTCCGCGCTCAACCGCTCCAGTCGCATCTTCCGCGCCACCTTCGAGCCCGGTTCCACCATCAAGACCGTCACCGCGGCAACCGCCATAGACCAGGGTGTGGCAACGCCAACATCGCAGGTAATTGCCCCGCAGACCACCTACGTTCTGGGTAACTACCGAATCAGCGACTCGCACCAGCACCCAAACGAGCGACTGACCCTCCAGGGCATTTTGATCGAGTCCTCAAACACGGGAATCATCCAGATCGGTATCAAGGTTCCATACGCCACGCGCTACAACTACTGGCAGAATTTTGGGCTGGGTAAGCCGAGCGATATCGGATTCCCCGGAGAGGCCGGCGGCGAGATTCACCAGACCGCCCCGGACGGCGCCTCGGTGTACACATCGATGTTCGGTCAGGCCATGACCGTGACACCGCTGCAGACCGCGTTCATCTACCAGACCTTTGCCAACGGGGGAGTGCGCCTCGCGCCGCAGCTTCTGTCCAGTTGCACCGCGGCAAACGGAGCCGTGACACCCGCCCAGAAGGTTGCAGACCCGGTGAGGGTGCTCAAGACATCCACAGCCAAGCAGGTTGTTGCAATGCTGGAGAACAACGTATTCCAGAAGGGTGGCGTTGGCTCAACCGCGCAGATTCCCGGCTACCGCATCGGCGGCAAGAGCGGTACCGCGCAGATTGCCGACGGCAAGGGTGGCTATGGTTTGCTTCACGCCATCTCGTTCATCGGAGTGGCACCCGCCGAGGACCCCCAGTACGTTCTGGCCGTCACAATCTACAAGCCGCGCACCGTGAGCAACTCCATCGGTGCAACGCCACCGTTCAAGATGATCCTCGAACAGGTGTTGCGAATGTTCCGCGTCCCGCCAAGCACGGGTAAAGCCCCTAATATTCCAGCAAGGTGGTGAGTTTGCTGAAAGAGTCCATTCCTCCAATTTTGCGTCCCGACAACGTTCAGCCTGTTGCGCTGAATGCAGTTGCTGAGCGCTTCGGTTTGACAGTTGATTCGCTGGTTGGCGCGGCCCCAAACGGTGTTGCCGCAACAGGCATCAGCATGAACACAGGCGACCTGCGCGCTGGAGACATCTTCGTGGCGATGCCCGGGCTCAAGACCCACGGTGCCCACTTTGCAGCCAAGGCGCTCGCCGCGGGTGCTGTTGCAGTAGTCACCGATGCTGCGGGAGCCGAGGTTCTGAGGCAGGAACTGGGCACCGTCGGCGTGCCAGTATTGCTTCTTGAGGAGCCTCGCAAGCACCTGGGCGAAATTGCCGCATTCGTTTACGGAAACGTGGCCGGCAACCTGCCGCGCATCTTTGGCACCACCGGAACCAACGGCAAGACCTCCACCAGCTACCTGCTGGAGGCACTGCTGCGCCAGTGCGGCGAGATCACCGGTCTCACCTCCACCGCCGAGCGGCACATCGCTGGTGAGGTTATCGTCAGCCGACTCACCACGCCAGAATCCACCGAGATGCAGGCGCTGATTGCCCGCATGCGCGAGCGCGGCGTCACCTCCGTTGCCATCGAGGTCTCTGCGCAGGCGCTCTCGCAGCTGCGCGTTGACGGCATCCGCTTCGACGTTGTTGGCTTCACCAACCTGAGCCACGACCACTTCGATGACTACCCAAACTTCGAGACCTACCTGACCGCCAAGGCCGCACTTTTCACCCCCGAGCGAGCCGCTCGCGGAATAGTCTGCCTGGACTCGCGCTTTGGTGACGACTTTGTGGCCGCAAGCAAGATTCCGGTGACCACCATTTCCAGCAAGCCAGAGGTAGTTGCCGACTGGAATGTTCGCGTCACGGAACAGTCTCAAAACCACACCGCCTTCGTGCTCACCGGGCCGGGCGGCGTGGAGATTTCTAGCAGCGTTCCACTAATTGGTTCGCACATGGCCGCCAACGGCGGACTAGCCATAGCCATGGCCATTGAGGCGGGAATCGATTGGCGCCTGATTGCCGACCGTGTGAAGAATGGCATCGCAGCCTACCTTCCCGGCCGCACCGAGCGCGTGAACAATCCGGAGGCCAAAAACGCCGGCCCATCGGTGTACGTTGACTTTGGTCACAGCCCCGATGCCTTCCTAAACACCCTGCAGAGCCTGCGCGTTGTCACACCCGGCAGTCTGATCATGGTTTTTGGCGCTGACGGCGACCGTGACGCCAGCAAGCGCCCAGACATGGCGCGCATCGCTGCTGAGAACGCCGATGTGGTTGTGGTGACAGACCACCATCCAAGATTTGAAAACCCCGTGACCATCCGCCGTGTGCTGGTGGACTCCGCGGTTGCGGCGGTTCCCGAGCGCGAGGTCTATGAGGTCAGCCCGCCGGAGCAGGCAATCCGCAAGGCGGTTTCTATCGCGAAGCCCGGTGACAGCATTCTCTGGGCGGGTCCGGGACACCAGGACTACCGCGACATCCAGGGCAAGCGCACCGTTTACAGCGCGCGCGAGCAGGCCCGAGAGGCTTTGAAAGAGCACGGTTGGGCATGATCACGCTGAGTGTTGCTGAGATAACTCAGCTGGTGGCAGGCCAACTGGTTGGTAGTCCCGAGGTAGAGGTTTTTGGTTCGGTTGAGACTGACAGCCGTCTCGTTGGCGCCGGCTCGCTGTTTGTATGCAAGCCGGGTGAGGTGACAGACGGACACAACTTTGCGGAATCTGCCGTTGCCGCGGGTGCCGTGGCGCTTCTGGTTGAGCGCGAACTCGCCGGCCTGACGGTGCCGCAGATAGTGGTGGCGGACTCCGTGCTTGCGCTTGGGCTGCTGGCCAAGGGCGTGCTGGCAAGGGTGCGAGCCGAGTCCGGGCTTCGAGTTGTTGGCATAACCGGAAGCAACGGCAAGACCACAACCAAGAACATGCTGCGCGCCATCCTCTCCCAGGTTGGGCCAACGATCGCACCAATCGAGAGCTATAACAACGAGGTTGGTGCTCCAATCTCGGTGCTAAAGGTAGACCGAGAGACCGCGTTCTTGGTTGCCGAGCTTGGCGCGGGTGGCCCCGGAAGCATCGCCTACCTCACCGATATCGTGCAGCCGGACATCGCCGTGGAGCTGAAGGTTGGCCTTGCCCACGCCGGCGAGTTCGGCGGCATCGAGACCACCGCCAGGATCAAGGCGGAACTGCTCAAGGGCTCGCCAGAAACCACGCTCGCGGTGCTGAACGCCGACGACGTCTATGTTCGGGAGATGGCAGCCGAGTTTGCCGGCCCGAAGGTTTGGTTTGGCACAGGCCCAGACGCCCAGTACCGAGCGGACAGCTACGCGCTGACCCTCGCGGGAACCGCGTTCGATCTGCACTGGCCGGATTCCTCGGTGAACCGCGTGACCCTGCAGATTCTTGGCGAGCACCACGTTATGAACGCCCTGGCATCGGCCGCGGTTGCGGACGCCCTCGGTGTTGACCGCACGCTGATTGTGAGCGCGCTCGAGGCAATTCCGCTGGCGGAACGCTGGCGCATGCAGCTAACCAACCGTCCGGACGGCATCGCGGTTATCAACGATGCCTACAATGCCAGCCCGGACTCGAGCAGGGCCGCGCTGCAAACACTTGCCCAGCTGGGCAGGCTCACCGGCAGGCGAACCGTTGCAGTGCTTGGCGAAATGGCGGAGCTGGGGGATTTCAGCCGAGAGGAGCACGACAAACTGGGTCGGCTGGCGGTACGCCTAAACATCGACCAGGTTGTGGCGGTTGGGCCGGCAGCCAAGCTCATCCACATGGGCGCCAGTTTCGAGGGCTCCTACGATGGCGAATCGCAATACTTCGAGAGTCTTGACGAGGCTTTGACCGCTGTCCGTGGAATGCTTAGAACCGGAGATATCGTTTTGGTCAAGTCATCCAAGAGCGCCAACCTGCGCCACCTTGGAGACGCCCTGTTGGAGGTGAACGCGTGAGAGCACTGCTGGTTGGCGGCGCGGTAGCGCTGCTCTTCAACCTGTTCCTGACCCCGGTCTTCATCTACCTGTTCCGCCGCTGGCAGTGGGGGCAGTTCATTCGCGTTGATGGCCCGCAGAGCCACCAGGTGAAGCACGGCACGCCAACCATGGGTGGAATCGTCATTCTTCTGGGCGCCACCCTCGGCTACTTCGTGGGCAAGTGGGTGAACGGCGAGCCGCCAACTATCAGCGCGCTCCTGGTGTTGTTCATGATGCTTGGTCTCGGACTCGTGGGCTTCATCGATGACTTCCTGAAGACCCACAAGAAGCGCAACCTGGGCCTTGGCGGTTGGCAGAAGATTCTGGGTCAGACCATCGTGGCGGTTGCGTTCGCGTTTCTCTCACTGAATTTCCCCAACGATGAGGGCCAGACCCCGGCCACCACCCACATCTCGGTGGTTCGCGACATCTGGCGCACCAACTTTGTCTGGGACACCAAAAACCAGATCCTGCTCTACATCGGCCTGGGGCTGTTCATCCTCTGGATTGTGTTCCTGGTCACCTCAACCTCGAACGGCGTGAACATCGCAGACGGCCTGGACGGTCTCGCCACCGGTGCCTCAATCATGGCGATCGGCGCTTACTCCGTGATTGCGTTCTGGAAGTTCAACCAGGCCTGCGGCGGCCTGCGCGTTGTAAGCCAGACCTCCTGCTACTACTCTCGCGACCCGCTTGACCTCGCCGTGGTTGGTGCAGCCATCGTGGGCGCCCTGATCGGCTTCCTCTGGTACAACACCTCGCCGGCGCAGATCTTCATGGGAGACACCGGTTCCCTAGGCCTCGGAGGCGCACTCGCCGCCATGGCCGTGCTCACCCGCGCCGAGATCCTCCTCGTTTTCCTCGGTGGACTCTTCGTTATCGTCACAGGCTCTGTGATAATCCAGCGGCTTTACTTCAAGGCAACCGGCGGCAAGCGCATCTTCCTGATGAGCCCGCTGCACCACCACTACGAGCTGAAGGGCTGGGCCGAGATCACCATCGTGGTTCGCTTCTGGATCATCCAGGGCCTCTGCGTTGCGGGCGGCCTCGGCATCTTCTACCTCGAGTTCCTAAACCGATAGACCATGAAGGACCTCGCAACACTCAACTCCTGGCACTCCGACTGGCGTGACCTAAGGGTTGCCGTGCTCGGGCTGGGAGTCACCGGATTCTCGGTTGCCGACACCCTCGCGGAACTTGGAGCGGCAGTCTTGGTTGTTGCCGAGAAGGCCGACTCCGATCTGGTTGACATCCTCGACGTTCTCGGTGTTCCGCACGTGACCGGTGACGCTGCCAAGGCCAACGATGGCGTGCCGACAGAACTAATTGAGCACGAACCTCAGGTGTTGGTCACCTCGCCCGGCGTGCGGCCGGACGCGCCGATCATCCGCTGGGCGGAGCAGAACGGCGTTGCGGTCTGGGTTGACATCGACCTGGCCTGGCGTCTGCGCGACAAGACTGACCGCGTGGCCGAGTGGATCACCATCACGGGAACCAACGGCAAGACCACAACCACCCAACTGGTGACCGAGATGCTAATCGAGGGCGGTGCCAGGGCCGTTGCCTGCGGAAACATCGGCACCCCAATCCTCGACGCCATCCGCGATCCAGACGGATTCGACTTCCTGGTTGTCGAGCTCTCCAGCTTCCAGCTCCACTACCTGAACGTGGGGGAGGCCTACGGCTCTGGCGTTGGTGTCTCGCCGTTGGCCTCGGCAGTGTTGAACATTGACTACGACCACCTGGACTGGCACGGCGGATACCAGAAGTATGCCGCGGCCAAGGGCAAGGTTTACGAGAACACCCGCCTCGCAATCGTGTTCAACGGTGCGGACAAGGCAACCATGAAGTTGGCGGAGGACGCCGACGTGATTGAGGGCTGCCGCGCCATTGGTTTTGGACTCGGCTCACCCGGCAAGGCTGAGATCGGCTACGTTGAGGACATCCTGGTGGATCGGGCCTTCGTTGACAGCTACGACGAGGCGATGCCAATTGCCGACTTCCGCGATATTGAACCCATCGGCGTAATCACGCCCCACCTGCTGCAGAACATTGCCGCCGCGTCCGCGCTTGCCCGCGCCGCCGGCGTTGACAGGCAGCGGATTCGCCACGCCATCCGAGCCTTCCGCATGGACGCCCACCGTATTGAACTGGTTGCCGAGGTCAACGGGGTGCGCTGGTTTGACGACTCCAAGGCCACCAATCCGCACGCCGCGGCGGCCTCGCTCGCCTCGTTCGACAAGGTGGTCTGGGTGGTTGGCGGCCTGCTCAAGGGCGTTGACATCGAGCCACTCGTGAAGCGCTTCGCTCACAAGATTCGCGCCGCCGTGGTGATTGGCGTTGACCGCCAGCCGGTGCTGGACGCCCTCGCTGCGCAGGCACCTGGCGTTGACGTGGTTGAAATCAGCGATGGCCCGGAGCTGATGAACCGCGTGGCCCAGGCCGCCGCTGGGCTCGCCGTAACCGGAGACGTGGTGCTGCTTGCCCCGGCCGCCGCCAGCATGGACCAGTTCAGGGACTACGCAGACAGAGGCGAGCAATTTGCGCAGGCCGCCCGCGCAATTCTCGGTGGCGCAAATGGCTAGACAACCAGTCCAGGCAAAGTCGCTTCGCGCAGGGGCCCCTCGGGCGGGTGCGGTTTCCGCCTCGCGCACCGCCGCTCCAAGGCCTTCCGCCACCGGTGCCGCGGCATCCAAGACGGCTAGAACCGCAGGCAACAGCCCTCGCGCCGGTCAGCCTCGAGCAGTTTCCGCCAGGGCGGGTCGAGCAGTGTCCGCCAGGGCGGGTCGAGCAGT
>JBJTNC010000013.1:0-4670 GCA_046073865.1 Micrococcales bacterium
CTGCTGGAGAGCATCCGCCTGCTGGCAAACAGCATGCGCCTGCTTGCCGACAAGACCGTTGCAGGCCTGGAGGTAAACGAGGCACGCTCGCGCGCACTCGCTGAGTCCAGCCCGTCCATCGTGACCCCGCTGAACAAGTTCATCGGATACGAGGCCGCGGCCAAGATCGCCAAGCACTCGGTTGCCCACTCCATCACCGTTCGCCAGGCCACCATCGACCTCGGCTATGTGGACGGCGAGAAGCTGACCATGGAGCAGCTGGACAAGGCTCTGGACGTGCTCTCGATGACCAGTCCTGGCCTGTAAGCCAAAACTAAAAGAGACCCGCGGGATTCGCTCCCGCGGGTCTTTTGTTTAAGTTTCAAGGAGTGACTAGTCCCCCACGGCGTCGCCGATGCGCTCCCACATCTTTGCCATTACCCACCACTGGCCGTCAACGTAAGACAGGTTTAGGTAGTCGTTCATCAGGCCACCGAACATCTGCAACTGGGCCTTCACGAGCGCCAGGGTTGGCGAGATCTGGTCGAACATCAGAACGGTGTCGCGGCGCACATCACCCGGGGTGTTTGCGGGCGAGACACGGTTGGCAACGCCATCGCGGTAAAGCGCATAGGGGCGAATGTTTAGCTTGCCCTCAACCACGCCGTAGAGCACGCAGTCCTTGTGAAAGACGCGGTCGAACAGGTCCATGTCCTGCGCCCACAGCGCCTCAAAGTAGTTCTCAATCAGCTGGGCTACGCCGGCATCGGTGATGGTTGCAACGTCTTGACGGGTCATGCCGCCAGCATAGCCTAGATGTCCAGGATGTCGGTTACCAGTGCCGCGATGGCCGAACGCTCGCTGCGAGTGAGCGTGACGTGACCGAACAGCGCGTGGCCCTTCAACGCCTCCACGACGGCTGAGATTCCATCGTGGCGGCCTACGCGCAGATTGTCGCGCTGGGCAACATCGTGGGTTAGTACAACGCGGGAGTTCTGGCCGATTCGGCTGAGCATGGTGAGCAGCACATTGCGCTCGAGGCTCTGCGCCTCGTCAACTATCACGAATGCGTCGTGCAGGCTGCGGCCACGGATGTGCGTGAGCGGCAGAACCTCGAGGATCCCCCTGTCCTGAACGTGCTCGATGACCTCCTTGGAGCAGATAGCACTGAGGGTGTCGAACACGGCCTGACCCCACGGCCCCATCTTCTCGGCCTCGCTGCCAGGCAGGTAGCCGAGCTCCTGGCCGCCAACAGCGTAGAGCGGGCGGAACACCAGAATCTTCTTCTGCTGGCGGCGCTCCAGCACGGATTCCATGGCGGCGGCGAGCGCCAGCGCACTTTTACCGGTTCCGGCCTTGCCGCCTAGCGAAACAATTCCAACCTCTGGGTCTAGCAGCAGGTCTATTGCCAGGCGCTGCTCGGCGCTGCGGCCGTGCACTCCGAAGAGTTCGCTGTAGCCGCGCACCAGGCGAATCTCGTGGTTTGCCGTGACTCGGCCGAGGCCGCCTCCCCTGGCGGACGACAGAATGAGACCCGTGTTCACGGGCAGAGCCGCGGCATCGGGGTGAATGATGAGTTCCTCGTCGTACAGCTTGCCCATCTCGTCCGGGCTCAAACCAATTTCGGCAACGCCCGTGTAGCCGGCATCGCGGGCCAGCTCGGCGCGGTACTCCTCCGAACCCATGCCGAGGGCGGCAGCCTTCAGGCGCATCGGCAGATCCTTGGACACCACCGTCACATCAAAGCCCTCGTTGCGCAGGTTGAAGGCGCAGGCCAGGATCTTGGAGTCGTTATCGCCCAGCTGGAAGCCGGATGGCATCACCGACTGGTCGGTGTGGTTTAGCTCAACCCGAAGCGAGCCACCGTCGCCAACGGCGATTGGGAAGTCGAGGCGCTCGTGCTTGGCGCGCAGGTCATCGAGGTGGCGCAGGGCCTGGCGGGCGAAGTAGCCAATCTCCGGGTCGTGGCGCTTCTTCTCAAGCTCGTTGATGACGGTGATTGGAATCACCACCTCGTGCTCCGAGAACCGGAACAGGGCCTTAGGGTCACTCAGCAAAACCGAGGTATCGAGGACGAATGTCCTCACCTTGGTCTCGGCCTCGGCCGAATCCGACTTGACGTTTTGAAGTGGCTTTACCATCTTGACCCCGATCGTCCGTGACCTATGAGGCAAAGGTAACCCCGCAACCTTTGGGAATTGGTGGCGCGACACGCCCAGGTGAGGGAATGTTTACGAAACGGTTTCAAAACCGCCCGAGAAGGCCCGCTAGGCGCCGTAGCGTCGGTGGCGAGACTCGTAGGCGCGCAGGGCTCGCAGGAAGTCAACCTTGCGGAAGTCCGGCCACAGAGCCTCCTCAAAGTAGAGCTCGCTCGAGGCGCTCTGCCAAAGCAGGAAGCCGGAGAGGCGCTGCTCTCCGCTGGTGCGGATGATTAGGTCTGGGTCTGGCATGCCCCCGGTGTACAGGTGCGCACCGATGAGCTCGGGTGTTAGGTCTGCGGCCAGCTGCTCGAGCGATGCCCCCTTGGCGGCGTGGTCCAGCACGATGTCGCGAACGGCGTCGGCGATCTCGTTGCGGCCGCCGTAGCCAACGGCCAGGTTAACCTTGGTGCCGGCCAGGCCCGCAGTTGCGCTCTCAGCGGCCTCAAGGTCTGCTCGCAGTTTCTCCGGCAGGAGGTCACGTACGCCCATGAGGCGCACCTCCCACTTGCGGGTTGCGGCCAGGTCTCCCGCAAGGGCGCCGATGATGCCCACCAGGTCCTTGAGCTCCTCGGCCTCGCGGTTCTTCACGTTCTCGGTGCTCAGCAGGTAAAGGGTCACAACCTCGATGCCGAGGTCGTCGCACCATCCCAGGAATTCGAAGATTTTCTGGGCTCCGGCGGCGTGGCCATCGGCGGCCTTGGAGAGCTGCCTGGTCTTTGCCCAGCGGCGGTTTCCGTCGAGCATCACTGCAACGTGTTTGGGTAGATCTGCCCTGGCCGCCTGACCCGCAACGGCAGCCGAGAGCTGCCGTTCGTAGAGGCCGTAAAGCAGGTTTCGCATGAGAAAAATGCTACTACCTCCGGCTGTTACGCTTACCTTGTGAGCAACCCAACCGGTGACAACTTGCCACACTTGGCATTCAACGATTTTGACACGCGCCCCGTGGATACCATCCAGGAGCACAAGCCGTCATGGCGCGGCTGGATTCACGCGGGAGTGCTCCCCATCGCCATCGCTGCGGGCATTGTCCTGGTGGTTCTGGCCAACGGTGTTGCCGCCAAGGCCGTGAGCGCAATCTTCTTCGCCACCAGCATTTTGCTGTTTGGAAACTCCGCGCTCTATCACCGTTTCCGCTGGCGCCCACGCACCAAAAAGATTCTCAAGCGCATTGATCACGCCAACATCCTGCTGCTGATTGCGGGCTCCTACACGCCAATCACCTGGCTGGCCCTGCCGAAGGGCGAGGCCGTCACGCTGATGCTAATCATCTGGATCACAGCCGTGATTGGCATTGGATTCCGGGTGTTCTGGATTTCGGCGCCGCGCTGGCTCTACGTGCCCATCTACATTGGAATGGGCTGGGTTGCCCTCGGCTTCGTGGCAGACTTCATGCACGCCAACGCACCGATGATGATTCTCATCCTCTGCGGCGGCCTGCTGTACTCAATTGGCGCGGCCTTCTACGCCTTCAAGTGGCCCGGCAAGAACGCAAAGCACTTAGGTTTCCACGAGTACTTCCACGGCTTCACGGTTGCGGCATTCCTCTGCCACTGGACGGGCATCCTGCTGATTGCCCTTCACCCCGCGGTTGGTACCTGGGGCGCCTAGACAACAACCTTTAGCTGGCCCGACCCCAGAATCAGGGGCTTTCCGGCCAGCTCGGCCGCCTCGGCATCGCTGAAGACCCGCGACCTAATGATGAAGCGCATCCCCTCGGGCGTCTCAATGCTGAAACCGCCGCCCCTGCCCGGCACCGCATCGATGGTTATGGCGGTGTGGCTCCAATATTCAAACTGTTCAAGCGAGATCCACACCTTGATTGGCTCGGCAATGCCATCGATTACCAGCTCGCCCAGAAGCACATCCGCGCCGCCAACCCTAAACTCCCCCGCCGGGTAGCACATGGGCGCCGAGCCATCGCAGCAGCCACCCGACTGGTGGAACATCAGCGGCCCGTGCAGCCCGGTAAGTTTGCGCAGCAGTTCGTTGGCTACCTCGGTGGTTTCCACGCGTCTGGGCAGCGTGCCGTATGCGGTGCTCATAGTTGCAGATTACTCCTAGTTGAAAGCACCGATGGGCGGGAGCCGCAAGCCCCCACCCATCGATGGTTTACCGAGTTTCGGTTTAGAAGAAGCCCAGGGCGTCTTCCGAGTAGCTGACCAGAAGGTTCTTGGTCTGCTGGTAGTGGTCGAGCATCATCTTGTGGTTCTCGCGGCCAATACCAGACGACTTGTAGCCACCGAATGCTGCGTGGGCTGGGTAGTCGTGGTAGCAGTTGGTCCAGACGCGGCCGGCCTGAATCTCGCGACCGGCGCGGTAGGCGGTGTTCATCTTGCGAGTCCAGACGCCCGAGCCGAGACCGTAGAGGGTGTCGTTTGCAATCTCCATGGCCTGGTCGAAACCATCGAACTTGGCAACCGAGACAACCGGGCCGAAGATCTCCTCCTGGAAGATTCGCATGTTGTTGGTTCCCTCGAAGATGGTTGGCTC
>JBJTNC010000014.1:0-2290 GCA_046073865.1 Micrococcales bacterium
GACCGCTCCGCCGCCTACGCCATGCGCTGGGTTGCCAAGAACGTGGTTGCCGCGGGGCTGGCGGATCGCGCCGAAGTTCAGGTTGCCTATGCCATCGGCGTTGCCAAGCCTGTTGCCGTTTACGTGGAGACCTTCGGAACCGAGAAGGTTCCGGTTGCCGCTATCGAGAAGGCGATTCTCAGCGTGTTTGATCTGCGTCCGCGGGCAATCATCGAGGAGCTTGACCTGCTCCGCCCAATCTATGCGCAGACCGCGGCCTACGGTCACTTTGGTCGCGAGCTCCCCGGCTTCACCTGGGAGCAGACCAACCGCGTTTCGGAGCTCCAGGCCGCCCTGTAAATGGTGTCCGGCGAAAACTCAGCGGCTGCGCGGTTCGCTCGCGTAGCCATTGAGTCGCCGCTACCGCAACTGGACCGACTGTTCGACTACCGCATCCCCGACCAACTCGCCGAAACCTGTTTGCCCGGCGTGCGGGTTAGGGTTCCGTTTGGCAAGGGTGCGGCACTACACGACGGCTTCGTCGTGGAGGTTGCCACGTCCTCGGACTTCGTGGGGGAGGCCAACCTCGTTGCAGAGGTGGTTTCTCCGGTTTCGGTGCTACCAGAGGGCAGCTACCGGCTTCTGCGAGCTGTTGCGGACAGGCAGGCCGGGGTTCTCTCGGAACTAACAAAGCTGGCTGTTCCCAAGCGCTCCGTGAGGGTTGAGAAAGCCTGGATTGCAGCCACCGCAAACCGTGATGTTACGTCAACTAGCACGGTTCTAAGGCTCAACTTCAGGCACCGCCCCCTGGATTACTCCGGCAGAAACACCCTTATCGCCGAGCCTAGAATCGTGCCGACCGCGCTCACCTCAGAACTCGGTACGCAACTAGCGCAGTCTTCGCCCACCGGTGAAATCAAGATTCAGGGCTGGATCGCACATCTCGTGGCGTTCGCACTCGAACAACTCCACGCCTCAAAATCTGCGATCCTGATTGTTCCAGACTTCCGCGACCAAAACAGGTTGGCACAGGGCTTCGAGCTACTGGGAATTCAACATCTGGTTACCCACTACTCAACCGACCAACTGGGCTCGGCGAGGTATTCCGCTTTTCTGCGCTGCCTCGAGTCCCAACCAACCGTTGTTATCGGTTCTCGAGCCGCAGCCTACGCTCCAGTAAAAGCCCTCGGCGGCATCGCAATCTACGATGATGGCGACGAATCACTTTCGGAGCCAACGGCTCCATACGTTCACACCCGAGACGTGGCACTCATCAGGCAGCAGCAGACGGACTGCTCACTACTGCTGATAGGGCACGCCCGCAGCGCCGAGGTGGAACGACTGCTCGAGATCCGCTACCTGAAGGACCTCACCGGCCCCTTCGCAAAGCCAAAGATCGCCGTCACGCAGCCGGGACTTCGAGTTGACCCAACCTCGTTCCAGGCCGCGCGCGAGGCGCTGGACGCCGGCAAACCCGTGCTGGTTCAGGTGGCAGCAACCGGCAACTCAACCGGCACCTACTGCGCTTCCTGCGGCGAGCGTAGCCGCTGTAGGTTCTGCAACGGGCCGCTATTCTTAGACTCCGCCGCCACCCCAAAATGTCGCTGGTGCAGCGCAATAAATCTCGGCACCGCCTGCCACGCCTGCGGCCAAACCAAGACCCGCAGCGGTGTGGCTGGCTCAACAAGGACCGCCGCCGAACTCGGCAAGGCATTTCCGGGGGCCCAGGTGGTTGAGTCCACCTACGCCCATCGCGTTGAGAGCGTAAAGCCGGGCAAGCGACTGGTGGTTGCAACTCCGGGTGCCGAGCCATACGTGGATGGTGGCTACGGCGCGGTGATTCTGCTGGACGGCCAGCGGCTCGCAGCGCGCGACACACTGCGCGCAACCGAGCAGGCAGTGGCCCTCTGGAGCAACGCCATCAGCCTGCTGGCTGAGGACGGCCGTGCCGTTGGAGTTGGCCTGGCAACCGGACTTGGCAAAGACCTCGCCCTCTGGAATCAGGCCCAGATCTCGGCCGCGGAGTTTGCGTCCCGCAGGGAGCTCTCGTTTCCGCCGGCCTGCCGCATGGCCTCGCTAACGGGGCCAAAGGACCTAGGCTCACAGGTGGTGGAGAACCTGGCGCAGTCGCTCGGCACCGAGGCCTCAATCGAGGTTCTCGGCCCCATCCAGAGCGATCAGCGCGACGCGGCCATCGCGACGGCAAGCTGGCGCTACCTCATCCGCTACGAGTACTCGGTTGGCGAGGCGCTGGCCAAGGAACTCAAGTCACGGGTGCTGCGAATCAACGCCGGCAACAAATCCGTGAACG
>JBJTNC010000015.1:0-2593 GCA_046073865.1 Micrococcales bacterium
TGCCGCCGAACTGGGGCACGTTCGCGTTGTTCCAGAGGGCAGGCTCTGCGGCTGCGGGCAGCACGGCTGCATCGAGCAGTACGCCTCCGGAACCGCGCTGCTGCGCGCCGCCCGCGAACTGGCCGCCAGCGGCAAGCCCGAGGGCGCGCGTCTGGCTGAGATTCAGCACGAATCCGGCGAACTCACCGGCGTCCAGGTTGCGCAGGCCATCCTGGAGAAGGATCCGGGCGCGGTTGGCCTCATTCAAGACCTTGGCTCCTGGCTGGGCCAGACCATCGCAAGCCTAAGCGCCATTCTCGACCCACAGCTGGTTGTGATTGGTGGCGGTGTTTCGGCGGTTGGAGACGTCCTGCTAGACCCAATCCGCGATGCCTTCCGCAGCCATCAGCCTGCGCGCGGCTTCCACCCTGAGCTAGAAATCAAGGCGGCAGAGTTCTTGAACGATGCCGGATTGGTTGGCGCCGCAGACCTAGCGCGCGTGGCGTTCGGTAAACTTTAACCCTTAGCAATAACTCGCACAGAAAGGCCAGGGGATGACCTACTTCTTCCTGAAGACCTTTGTGCTGGGTCCGCTGCTTCGCGTTCTGTTCCGCCCGTGGATTCGCGGCGTTGAAAACGTCCCAACCTCGGGTGCCGCCATCCTGGCCAGCAACCACCTTTCTTTTAGCGACAGCATCTTCCTGCCGCTCATGCTGCGCCGCCCGGTAACCTTCCTGGCCAAGAGCGAGTACTTCACCGGCAAGGGTCTCAAGGGTGCTCTCAGCCGCTGGTTCTTCAGCTCCACCGGCCAGCTGCCAATCGACCGCTCCGGCGGTAAGGCATCCGAGGCATCGCTGAACACCGGCCTGCAGGTTCTCTCCGGCGGCAACCTGCTGGGCATCTATCCGGAGGGCACGCGCAGCCCAGACGGCAAGCTCTACCGCGGTCGCACCGGCATCGCCCGCATGGTGCTCGAGGCCAGGGTTCCGGTCATTCCGGTTGCCATGATTGACACCGAGAAGGTGCAGCCAATCGGCCAGAAGCTGCCAAAGATTCGTCGCGTCGGCATCGCCATCGGAACCCCGCTGGACTTCAGTCGATTCGAGGGCATGGAGGGCGACCGCATTGTGCTTCGCGCCGTGACCGACGAAATCATGTATGAGATGCAGAAGCTGAGTGGCCAGGTGTACGAGGACGTATACGCCACCACCGTAAAGAGCCGCATGGCTCGCGAAGCCCGCTAACCGCGGCGACACAAACTTCACCGAAGCCCCAAAAAGAGGAAACCACCATGGCAAGAGCTAACGAAACCACAGTTGCCGTTGACCCGCAGATTCTCGCGGGCCTAGACAACTACCGGAACCTTCCAGCAGCGCAGCAGCCAACCTGGTATTCCGAGGAGGCTTTGGCGTTGTCGCAGGAGACCCTGAGCAAGCTGCCTCCGCTGGTTTTTGCCGGTGAGGTTGACACCCTGCGCGACCGCATCGCTCAGGCTGCCGCCGGTAAGGCGTTCCTGCTTCAGGGCGGCGACTGTGCCGAGACCTTTGCCGACGCCACCGCAGACCGCATCCGCAACCGCGTGAAGACGCTGCTTCAGATGGCCGTGGTTCTCATGTACGGTTCGTCGCTGCCTGTCATCAAGATGGGCCGCATGGCCGGCCAGTTTGCCAAGCCTCGCTCCAGCGACACCGAGACCCGCGAGGGCGTTACCCTGCCGGCCTACCGTGGCGACGCCGTGAACGGCTACGACTTCACCGCCGAGAGCCGCCTGAACGACCCAAAGCGCCTGGTGCAGGCCTACCACACCTCGGCGAGCACGCTGAACCTGATTCGCGCATTCACCACCGGTGGCTTCGCCGACCTGCGTTCGGTGCATGAGTGGAACAAGGGCTTCACTGACAACCCGGCGAACGCCCGCTACGAGACCCTGGCCAAGGAGATCGACCGCGCCATCCAGTTCATGGCGGCGGCCGGAGCCGACTTCGACGCCCTGCGCACCACTGAGTTCTACACCAGCCACGAGGGTCTGCTGTTCGACTACGACCGCCCGCTCACCCGCATCGACTCCCGCACCGGCACCCCGTATGTGGTTAGCGGACACTTCATCTGGATTGGTGAGCGAACCCGCCAGCTGGACGGCGCACACGTTGACTTCCTTTCGCGCGTTCGCAACCCAATCGGTGTAAAGCTTGGCCCAACCACCAGCACCGATGACCTGAAGCGCCTGGTTGACAAACTGGATCCAAACCGCGAGGCCGGACGCCTTACCTTTATCACCCGCATGGGTGCCGGCAAGATCCGCGAGGAGATGCCAAAGCTTGTTGAGGCAGTGAAGAGCATGGAGTCCACCCCGCTGTGGATCACCGACCCAATGCACGGCAACGGCATCACCACCAAGAACGGCTACAAGAGCCGCCGCTTCGATGACGTGATGGACGAGGTGCGCGGCTTCTTTGAGGTGCACAAGGCCGCGGGTACCTTCCCTGGCGGAATCCACATCGAGCTAACCGGCGACGACGTTGCCGAGTGCCTTGGTGGTTCGGAGCAGATCGACGAGGCGGCCCTCGAGGCCCGCTACGAGTCGCTCTGCGACCCGCGCCTCAACCACATGCAG
>JBJTNC010000016.1:0-2689 GCA_046073865.1 Micrococcales bacterium
AGCCGCGCTTGCGGTGATCTCCAGTCCGCGGTTCATTGGGCCAGGGTGCATCAGCAGGGCGTCAGGCTTCATGGCGGGCAGGCGGTCGCTGTTCATACCCCAGACGCGGCTGTATTCGTGCTCCGATGGGAAGTAGCTGGCGTTCATGCGTTCGCTCTGGATGCGAAGCATCATCACGGCATCCGGCTTCACCGTTGCGAGGGCGGAGTCGAAGTCGTAGTGAATCTGTGCACTTATGCCGGCGGGGTTGGCGGGAACCAGCGTTGGCGGGGCAACGAAGTGAACCTCGGCGCCGAGCGTATTCAGCAGAATGGCGTTGCTGCGGGCCACGCGGCTGTGCAGTACGTCTCCAACGATGACCACCTTCAGGCCGTCGAGGCCCTTGCCGGCTGACGCGCCTGCGCCGTGAGTGCGGCGGCGGATGGTGAACGCATCAAGCAGGGCCTGGGTGGGGTGCTCGTGGGTTCCGTCGCCCGCGTTGATGATCGCGCCGTCGATCCAGCCGCTCTGCGCCAGAGTCTGAGCGGCGCCAGATGCACTGTGGCGAATGACCACCGCGTCCGCGCCCATGGCCTCGAGGGTCTGCGCGGTGTCCTTCAGGCTCTCGCCTTTGGAAACGCTCGAACCCTTGGCGGCGAAGTTGATCACGTCCGCGCTCAGGCGTTTCTCGGCCAACTCAAAGCTGATGCGGGTGCGGGTGCTGTCCTCAAAGAACAGGTTGACCACCGTCTTGCCCTGCAGGGTTGGCAGCTTCTTGATGACGCGAGCGTTCACGCCGGCCATCTCCTCCGCCACATCCAGGATTCCGATGGCGGCATCGCGACTCAGGTCCGCCGCGCTCAAAAGGTGCTTCAACTGGCTCATGACTCAATCACCACGCAGTTCTCTCCGTCGGTCTCGCTCAGATTCACGCTAATGCGCTCGTCGCGTGAGGTTGGCAGGTTCTTGCCCACAAAGTCGGCGCGGATCGGCAGCTCGCGGTGGCCCCGGTCAACCAGCACTGCCAGGCGCACCACCGATGGGCGGCCGTGGGCGTTGAGGGCATCGAGCGCTGCGCGGATGGTGCGGCCGCTGAAGAGCACGTC
The DNA here is from genome assembly GCA_046073865.1 of Micrococcales bacterium. Classification (GTDB taxonomy): domain Bacteria; phylum Actinomycetota; class Actinomycetes; order Actinomycetales; family Microbacteriaceae; genus Rhodoluna. The sequence continues at coordinate 1,086 of JBJTNC010000016.1, forward strand.
ATCAACCAGAACCACTGCCCCGCCATCGATGCCGGCGGCCGGGATGTAGGTTTCGGTCACCGGGCGGTTTGGGTGCAGGCTCAGGTCATCGCGGTACATGGTGATGTCCAGGCGGCCAACCGAGGCCCCGGCATCGAACTCGGGATAGTGGCGCTCGATAACTGCCGCGATGCGCTTGGCAAGCTGGACACCGCGCGTTGGTACGCCGAGAAGAATGAGATTTTTGGTGCCGTGGTTAGATTCCACAATTTCGTGGGCGATTCGGGTGATGGCCCGATCAATGTCGCCGCTGGTAAGCACGGTGCGCGAAGGCATGGTCAACTCCTTTTCCGCCTCACAGGACGAAAGTTAAAGGATTCATTTCCCTAAAGTTTACCAGCACCGAGGGGCAAAACCTATGTGTTGGCTACCCGTTTTTGAAGAGTTTCTTGGCGATAACGAGGTAACCGGTGGTTGCAGTGAGAATGACCAGGGAGCCCGCGTACAGGCCAAGGAAGGGATAAAGAGTTAGAACGGATAGCGAAGCTGTAAACAGAGTGGTACACGCGTATAGCCGGACTCCCTTGAGCGGCATAGCCAATCGAAAGCGCAGCACGTGCCGGGTTCCAAAAAACGCGGTGGCAAGGTAGAGCAGGTAGGTCAGGACGTATGGGACTAAGTCCGTTGGCTGCAAATCAAATCCAGGGTATGTCTGACTGTGTTCAATCTGAAACTGATGGGCAAAAGCGAAAGAACTATTCCATTTGGTTAGGGCTAGGAGACCAAGTGCAAGCGCAATGGAACCGGCCACTATTACCGCGTTGGTCAACCTTCTTTTAGCAGCGCTCATGATCCCCCTGTCTTGCAAGCGCCGCTACTTGGCCTCGCGGGTACCCGCGATGGCGCTAAGCAGGCCGTTGATGAAGCCGCCGCTCTCATCGGTGGAGTACTCCTTGGCCAGTTCTACTGCCTCGTTGATGGCCACACCCTGAGGAACCTCAGGGTTGTAGAGCATCTCCCAGATGGCGCACCGAACAATTGCGCGGTCTAGGGTTGGCATGCGCTCGAGGGTCCAGCCGTTGGCGTAGTTCTCGATCAGGTCGTCAATCTCGTTGTAGTGCTCAACCACGCCGTTGACGATCTGCTCGGCGTAGCCGAAGATCTCGTCCTGGTTCTGCTGCTTTGCAACCGTCGCGTGGGTCTCGGCCAACAGGTTGACCGGGTTTTCCTTGCGCAGGTCCGATGCGAATACTGCGTCAACGGCTCGCTTGCGAGCCTTGGTGCGTGCGCTCACTGTATGGTGAGCGGGACTCTAGAGGCGGCCCAGGTAGTCACCGGTGCGGGTGTCTACCTTGACCTTGGTGCCCTGCTCAACGAACAGCGGAACCTGGATCTGGCGTCCTGTCTCCAGAGTTGCTGGCTTGGTGCCACCGGTGGAGCGGTCGCCCTGCAGGCCTGGCTCGGTGAAGGTGATCTCGAGCACAACCGATGCTGGAAGCTCTACGTACAGGGCTTCACCCTCGTTGAGTGCAACGATTGCGTTCTGGTTCTCGAGCATGAAGTCGGCTGCATCGCCAACGATGGCTGCCGAGAGAGTCATCTGGTCGTAGGTGTCGAGGTCCATG
>JBJTNC010000017.1:0-16285 GCA_046073865.1 Micrococcales bacterium
AGTGTGGAACGCGCCTGCAACCTGCAGCGGAATCACGCGAGTTCCCGGCGTTGGCTCAGCCACTAGCCCGGCGATGCCTTCGGCGCTTCCGGCGGCAACAATCTGCCCGCCACCGTTGTAGTTGGCTGGCTCAAGGCCTAGCTCCGCAAGTCGAGCCTCAACCACAGCCTGGTCCCCGCCCAGCACGGCAGCCATCGATGTGGTCTCAAGGGCGGCGGCCTGTGCCATCGCGTTGCCTCGCTCACGGACGAAGAGAATGCCTGACTCCGGATCGAAAATCCCTGAGCCGACAGCCGCGGTGATCTCGCCAACCGAGTGTCCCGCGATGCCAGCGATGCCAGACTCGGAGAGCGACCTACCCTCAAGCAGCTCGGACAAGGTTGCCACTCCGGCTGCCACGATGAGCGGCTGGGCTACCGCCGTGTCACGGATGGTGTCCGCATCGCTCACGGTGCCGTGACCTACCAGGTCGATGCCACTTGCGTTCTGCTGCAGCTCAATAGATGACCTGAATCGCTCAAACTCAAGCCAAGGAGTCAGGAATCCTGGGGTCTGGGCTCCCTGGCCCGGGCAGACGACAACAATCACGACAGACCCCTATGCCTCTCCGCCGGCGTTGCCGGAGGTGCCTGCGTTCACGTCGTGCAGGCGGTACTTCTCGATAGCGGCGGCAGGTGCGTTGGCATCGATCTTGCCCTGTGCCACGAGCTGCTCGAGGACGCGGACAACAATCGATGGGCCGTCAATCTTGAAGAAGCGACGCGCTGCGGCACGGGTGTCGCTGAAGCCAAAGCCATCGGCACCAAGAGTTGCATAGTCACCCGGCACCCAGTTGCGAATCTGGTCTGGGATTGCGTGCATGTAGTCGCTGACACCGAGGAATGGACCCTCGGAGCCGCTCAACTTGCTGGTGATGTAGGCGGGTGCGTGCTGCTGGTTTGGAGCCAGGAACTTTGCCTCGTCGGCACGAAGTCCGTCGCGACGCAGCTCGGTCCACGAGGTGACAGACCAGATGTCTGCCGACACGCCCCAGTCATTCTGGAGCAGCTGCTGTGCCTCTTGTGCCCAAGGTACAGCCACGCCGGAGGCAAGGATTTGCGCCTTGATTCCCGGGTTGCTGTTAGCCGAGACGCGGTGGATACCGCGAACGATTCCCTCGGCGTCTACGCCGGCCGGCTCCGCCGGCTGCTGGTATGGCTCGTTGTAAACGGTGATGTAGTACAGCCCGTTTGGATCCACGTGCTTGCCTCCGTACATGCGCTCAATACCATCGCGGACGATGTGGGCGATCTCATATCCGTAGGCAGGGTCGTAGCTGATAACGCCAGTGTTGGTGGCGGCAATCAGTGGGCTGTGGCCATCGGCGTGCTGCAGTCCCTCACCGGTCAGGGTCGTGCGACCGGCGGTGGCTCCAATCATGAAGCCTCGACCCATCATGTCCGTGGCGGCCCAGATGGCGTCTGCGGTTCGCTGGAATCCGAACATCGAGTAGAACACGTAGAACGGGATAAGTGGCTGACCGTGAGTGGAGTAGGAGGTTGCCATCGCGGTAAAACCAGCTACTGCACCGGCCTCGTTGATTCCGGTGTGAAGGATCTGGCCGGCGGAGGACTCCTTGTAAGCAAGCAGGAGCTCGCGGTCCACGGAGATGTAGTGCTGGCCGTTCGGGTTGTAGATCTTTGCGGTTGGGAACAGGGAGTCCATTCCAAACGTGCGCGCCTCATCGGGGATGATCGGCACAATGCGCTCACCGATGCCCGGTGCACGCAGCAGATCCTTGAACAGGCGAACGAAAGCCATGGTGGTCGCAACCTCCTGGTTGCCTGAACCACCCTTTACCGAGGCGTAAACCTTGTCCTCTGGGAGTGCGAAGTCAACGTACTTCGAGCGACGCTCTGGGATGAATCCGCCGAGTTCGCGGCGACGCTCCATCATGTACTGGATCTCCGGGGCATCGAAGCCTGGGTGGAAGTACGGAGGCTGGTAGGGGTTGGCCTCGAGCTGTGCGTCCGAGATTGGCATCTTCAGCTCGTCGCGGAAGGCCTTGAGGTTGTCCAGAGTGAGCTTCTTCATCTGGTGGGTAGCGTTGCGACCCTCGAAGCTCTTACCAAGGGTGAAGCCCTTGATCGTCTTTACCAGGATTACGGTTGGCTGTCCCTTGTGCTCCATGGCGGCCTTGTAGGCGGCGTAGACCTTACGGTAGTCGTGACCGCCTCGACGCATACCCCAGATCTCGTCGTCGGTCATGTTCTCAACCAACTTGAGCGTGCGTGGGTCGCGACCAAAGAAGTTCTCACGCACGAAGGCACCGTTCTCGGTCTTGTAGGTCTGGAAGTCTCCGTCAGGGGTGCGGTTCATGAGGTCGACGAGAGCGCCCTCGCTGTCGCGGGCCAGAAGGTCGTCCCACTCGCGGCCCCAGATGACCTTGATGACGTTCCAACCGGCACCGCGGAAGAACGATTCCAGCTCCTGGATGATCTTTCCGTTGCCACGAACCGGACCGTCGAGGCGCTGCAGGTTGCAGTTCACCACGAAGGTGAGGTTGTCGAGCCTGTCGTTGGCTGCGAGCTGCAGTGCACCGCGGCTCTCTACCTCGTCGAGCTCACCGTCACCGAGGAACGCCCATACGTGCTGGTCGGTCTCTGGCTTGAGACCGCGGCCCTCCAGGTAACGGTTGGCCTGCGCCTGATAGATGGCGTTAATTGGGCCAAGGCCCATCGAGACGGTGGGGAACTGCCAGAAGTTTGGCATCAGTCGTGGGTGCGGGTAGGAGCTGAGTCCGCCTCCCGCGTGTGACTTCTCCTGACGGAAGCCGTCCAGCTGATCTGCGCTCAGGCGGCCCTCAAGGAAGGCGCGGGCGTATGGTCCGGGGGAGGCGTGTCCCTGGAAGAAGATCTGGTCTCCACCCGATGGGTGGTCCTGTCCGCGGAAGAAGTGGTTGAAACCAACCTCGTACAGCGATGCCGACGAAGCGAAGGTAGAGATGTGTCCACCCACACCCACGCCAGGGCGCTGTGCGCGGTGCACCAGCATCGCTGCGTTCCAGCGCATCCAGGCACGGTAGGTGCGCTCAATCTTCTCATCGCCAGGGAAATCGGGTTCGTTCTCAACCGGGATTGTGTTGATGTAGTCCGTGGTGGGAACGATTGGCACGTTCAGCTGCAGCTCGTGCGAGCGACGCAGAAGGTTGAGCATGATTTCGCGCGCGCGACCACGTCCGTGCACACGAGCCACTGCATCGAGCGACTCAAGCCACTCAGACGTCTCCTGTGGATCCATGTCAGGGGTACTTACGGCAAAGGCGTCCTGATTGTTGATCGACACCGAATCCTCTATTCCGTCATTTGTAATCGCACTTGTGGGCGAAAGACCAGATTGAAATTGGCTTGGGTGAAAGCCACCTCCCAAGTTTATTCGGCTTAGGTGGAACAAATGGCTACTTTCGGCGGTTGTGCCTTGATGAATCCCCGTTACTCTGGGGACACGATTTCTTCTACCGAAAGGCCTACTATGACTATTCTCATCGGTGACTCTGCCCCCGACTTCACCCTTCCAAACCAGCACGGTGAGCAGATCACGCTCAGCAGTTTCCGTGGCAAGAAGGCAGTGGCTCTGGTCTTCTACCCATACTCTTTCACCGGAATTTGCACGGGTGAACTCTGCGAAATCAGGGACAACATCTCCATGTTTGAAGACGACAACGTTGAGGTTTTGGCAGTTAGCTGCGATTCCAAGTTCACCCAGCGCGTGTTCGCGGAGCAGGAGGGCTACCAGTTCAGCCTGCTGAGCGACTTCTGGCCACACGGCGAGGTCTCGAATGAATACGGCGTATTCCTGGAGGAGAACGGAATGGCTACCCGCGCCACGTTCGTCATCAACACCGATGGTGTGGTAACCGCCAAGTTCGTTACCGCACCTGGTCAGGCTCGCGCATTCGCCGACTACCGGACCGCAATCGCCGCTCTCTAGCTCGGATTTTCACTCTTCACGATTTTTACGCTAGAGTTGTCGAGTTGCTTATGCGACAAGGGCCTTTAGCTCAGTTGGTAGAGCGCCACGCTTACACCGTGGATGTCATCGGTTCGAGCCCGGTAGGGCCCACAAATGAAATGGCACCCTCAAATGAGGGTGCCATTTCTGCATCTCCGCTAGCATTCACCTATGACGGATAACGAATGGCAGACTCGCGTCCTAACTGATGAAGAGGTGCAGTCACTCTTGGCTAACCTCGGCCCACTAGAGGGAATGGCCGTGTTGCAACGCCAGTTCGAGCTGCGTTCTCAAGAGGCTAACGAAGCTATCCAGACCCACCAGGCAAAGGTGGCACCTGTTCCTGTCGATGTGCCTGCGGTGCAAACTCATCCATCGGAAGCAATTCAGAGTCAGCCAACCGAAACTGCCGCCGCAAGCGATAGCGACATCGTCAACAACCTGAACGCACTGTTCGCGTCAAGGACAGCGCCCAGCGTGAAAACCGAAGAAGTTGCTCAGGAATCACTGTCCGACAAACTAACTTCCTCCCCGGCAGAAGAGCCGTCCAGTGGGCCCTCCGCGCAGTCAGTTGCCGAACCGGCATCGGCAATCGCCGAAACTCAGGTGGATCCAGGTTTTGCCCCCCGTCACCTTGAATCCGACACCCGGAGCCAGTTCATACCCACGTTCTCCAACCCGCTGCCTGGCACCGAGAGCGTTGTCATAGTCACTCCTATGCTCGAAGGACAGCAATCCTCGGTGCGTGAGGCCTCACCCGAGCCGCCAGCACCGGAGGGCCCAGCCCCGCAGGACCTCGTGCCTGAGGCTGTAACAATCCCGGAGCCCGCAGAAGTTGCAGTGCAACAGGGTCTCGACTCCAACCCAGAACCAACAGCTTCAACGGCTACTGAGCCAGCGTTCGCCGCCGAAGAAGCTGTCTTGGACTTTGAGGAACATCACCGCGGCAACGAGAACATCGTGGACCTGGCGATCCTGAATGCCGGTGGCGAGGACGATGCGATTCTGGATTTGGTGCAAGAACCCGCTGAGCAAAACGTCGCACAGGTTGTTGAGGCCCCGGCAACGGGCAAATCTGGAGTATGGGATCTTTTGGCCAACTGGAATGGCACCGGCTCTCTACTTTTCCTCGCGGCCGTTGGATTCGTCGCAGCCTCGAATGGTTACAGCCTCACGTCAATCCTGACCGGTGCGTTTTCCGCGCTGGCCATCGCCGGTTTTGGCTTCGGAACCGCCGCACTCGCTGCAAGACGCAGCCGTCAACCACAGTCGACTACCTCCCGCGCGGCCTTTGGGGTTCGGGGCGCTGCCATCCCGCTCGTATTCATCATCATCGCGAGATTTGCGGCAACTGGCATCGCCACCGTTGGAACCGCGCTTGCCCTGAAGTGGTTCGTACCGGCGCTGGGCAATCAAATTCATGCCGGCGGCTTCTACCTGGATGGCCTGTCAGCGGCAATCGTTGCACTCCTAGCAATCGCCACGCTGCTGACAATTCTCGGAACGGTCGCGCACCTTGCAGTAACTCGATTTGTTTCGATTGTCTCGATAGTCGGGCTCGTGGGCATCGGTGCATTCGCATACCTTGCAGACCCAGCCTCAATTTCACGCTTTGGAGCTCTTGATTCCGGACACGCCCTGGCCGTGGCATCGGTGGTAATCATCTTCGTCTCGGTTGTCTGGGGAACAACAGCCACCGATGAGACTCCAAACCTTCGCAGCAGGCTCGCAGGCCCCAAGCTCCTGGCGGCGGGAGTGCTCAACTTCTCCATCCTTGGATCCATCGCGGTCTGTGCCGGCTATCTCTTCGCAGGGGCAAATTTCGGCCCTCAGCTCTCAACAACCGTGCTTGCCCTCTTCGCCCTTTTGACCACGTTCGCGCTGTCGCACCAGATCAAGCGCTCTGCGGATTCTTTTAGCGGTTTTGGCCTGCAGAAAACCCGCTGGTGGGTAGTTTTGCTCAGTTCGCTCTTCGTTTCGATTGCTGCACTCAGTGCCCACCTGCTGGTGGATGAGAGATTGCTCACCTCTTCGGCGCTGTCACTCCTTCCCGTTGCCGGTGTCCCGGTGGTTGCTTGGTTGGCGATCTTTGGAATGGACACCGTGCTCAGAACAGACGACTACCACGAGGTGTCGCTGCTACGTAACTACGGCTTCTACGGAAAGTTGCGCCTAGTCAACACGCTCGGCTGGTTGCTTGCCGTTGCGGCGGGCTTTGGATTCCTGGATTCCGCGGTCCCAGGCTTCTCTTGGCTCGGTTACATCGCCAAGCCGCTGGGGCTATCGCTCACGGGTCTTCAGGCGGACATGGGTGTTTGGATCGCGTTCCTGATAGGAGTTGTCTCTCCACTGTTCACGATCACGGCAATTCGCGATCAGGAGGCCGAGGGGCGTGCGCTCAGGGCCAGGCACACCGAACTGCTGAACATCGCTGGTGAAAACTAGTGGTTGCCCTAGCGAAACTTCTGGACACCTTTGAGGCACTCTGGCCGCGGGCTGGAGCAGAGGACTGGGATTCCCCGGGGCTCACCACCGGCTCACCCAACCAAGAGATCTCTAGAGTGATGTTGAGCGTTGACGTGACAGCCGATGTCGTAGCCTGCGTCACTGAGGCCCGCTGCGACCTTCTGATTTCGCATCATCCATTCATCATGCGAGGGGTTAAGACCCTGGCCGAGAACACCGCGAAGGGTGCGGTTCTAGCAGGTGCCATCAGAGCAAATCTTGCACTTTTCTCGGCCCACACCAACGCCGATGTAGTCGAAGACGGTGTATCCGATGCCATAGCAAAGGCTCTCGGTTTGCAGGCAGTGAGCCCGCTCGTTGGTCATGGATCTACGGGTCACGGCCGAGTCGGCACTCTCAAGGATCCGCAGTCCCTCGGTGAGTTTGCCTCCCTGGTGGCCAGAACTCTGCCAAACACGGCCACGGGCGTGCGGGTGGCGGGTGACTACAACCAGATTGTTGAGCGGGTCGCGCTCTGCGGTGGCGCTGGCGATTCGTTCATTCCGGACGCGCTCGAAGCCCGTGCCGACGTGTACCTTAGCTCGGACCTCAGACACCACGTGGTGCAGGATGCGCGCGAACTTGCCATCGTTGGCAGGCAAATGTCGCTCATCGATGTGTCCCACTGGGCAGCGGAGTTCATGTGGCTAGACATTGCGGCGGCACAACTGCGTAATATTTACCCTGAGCTTGCGGTAGAGGTGTGCGACCTGCGCACCGATCCGTGGGAGTTCGTAGTCACCCAATAGCACCATGGTAGTAACCCCAAACTAAAAAGGATCCGCGTGAAAGTCACCGAAAACCAACTGCAAGACCTGCTGGAAATTTCCGCCCTAGACCAGCAGATGCAGCGTGACCGCGCATCCCTCCTATCGCTCGGCGAGGACGCCGAGTACTTGGGTTTGCAGCGCCAGCTGCGCGACTCGTCGGCGGATCTCATCTCAGCCAGCAACCGCATCGATGGCCTGAAGCTAGATCTCAAGCGCCTCGAGACCGACGTTGAGTTGGTTGCCAAGCGCGAGGCCAAGGATCAAGCGGCCCTGCGAACCACCAGCGTTGTGAAGGACGCCCAGGGTCTGCAGCAGGAGCTCAAGACTCTTGAGAAGCGCAGAGGCGAGCTAGAGGAACAGCAGCTCCAGATTATGGAGCAGCTCGAGGAAGCCGGCACGCAGATGGCCGTTGTGACAAAATCACGTTCCGAGACCGAGGAGCTGCTCAGGGTTGTAATCGCACGCCTCGAGTCGTCCAAGACAAAGCTGCTGTCCGGACTGGAGCTCAGCCAGGCCACCAGAAAGCAGCTGGTTGAGCGTGTTCCTACCGAGCTGATGTCGCTATTCGAGACCAAGTCCAAGCGTGGCGTTGCAATCGGCCGACTCACCAACTCTCAGTGTGGCGCCTGCCGCATGGGGCTGAGTGCCACCGCGCTCTCAGAGGTCTCCCGCGTTCCGCACGATGAAATTGCATCCTGCCCAGACTGCGGCGCAATCTTGGTTCGCTAGGTATGACGCTCAACCTGATCATCGAGGCCGATGGTGGTTCTCGAGGCAATCCGGGACCTTCTGGGTCCGGTGCCGTTGTCATCAATCGAGGCACGGGGGAAATCCTCATCGAAATCGCGGAGTATATAGGCACCGCGACTAATAACGTAGCCGAATACCGCGCACTTCTAGCAGCGGTTCGCGAGGCACTCGCGCTCGATCCAGGTGCACACCTAGAGGTGCGGATGGACTCGAAACTTGTTATCGAACAGATGTCTGGCGCCTGGAAAATCAAGCACCCCGACATGCAGGCACTCGCCATTCAGGTTCATCAGCTTCTCGCCGGCAGGGCAGTTGGTTGGACCTGGATTCCGCGAGAGCAGAACTCTCGAGCCGATGCCCTCGCCAACATGGCTATGGATACCAAGCGCACCGAAATTCTCCACGCATCGGCCAGCCCCACCGTCGCTGTGACGCCTGTTGCGTCAACGGTTGAGTTCAACGCGGAACTTCCCAGTTCCGTAAGGGCACCGGGCGGCGTCACAAAGCCCCTCACTACGCTCATTCTCGTTCGTCACGGACGCACAGCACTCACCGAATCCAAGCGCATTTCTGGCAGTGGGGGAGCGGATCCCGAACTAAGTGACGCAGGGCTAGCGGATGCCGCTGCAGTTGCCGCCGAGCTCGCAAAAGTTGGCACCGCTGGACCATGGGCTCATCTCAAGCCTCCCAGCGCCATCGTCACCTCTCCGATAGCCCGAACCCGGGGTACCGCGGAGGCAATTGGCAAGGCTTTGCATCTGGATCCGATTGTCCTCGATGGCATTAGAGAGATTTCTTTTGGCGCCTGGGATGGGAATACCAACGATGAGGCCCGTGCGATGGATCCTCAGCGTTTCGAGGACTGGAGAGGCTCCTGGGAGGTTGCACCACCGGGTGGCGAGTCACTCCGGGACTTCGATGACAGGATTCGCGCCGCCCGTAACCAGATTCTAGAGAGATTCGCGGGTGAAACCGTTGTTGTGGTCTCACACGTCATGCCGATTCGCGGATTCATTCGCGCTGCCTTCGATGCCGACATCGCCGGCTACTGGCGGCCTCAGATCTCACCGTGTTCAATCACGATTCTCAGGCTATGGGGCGGCGAAGCGGCGGAAGTAACCGTGGTAAACGCAACTCATCACCTTTCCCAAAGCTAGTCAACCTGAGGCCGGGCAGCGTTAGGCTTAATACCGGTTGGGTCGGCTAGGCGATCGCGGCAACGAAAGTTGACGAGGAACGTCCGGGCTCCAAATAGCGAAGCGGTGGGTAACACCCACTCGGGGAAACCCGCAAGAAAGTGCAACAGAAAGCAGACCGCCATCCTTTTGGATGGTAAGGGTGAAACGGTGGTGTAAGAGACCACCAGCGGCGCTGGTAACAGTGTCGGCTAGGTAAACCTCGCTTGGAGCAAGACCATATAGAGGACGACGAGGCTGCTAGCTGAGTCCTCGGGTAGGTTGCTTGAGCCTCGAGGTAACTCGAGGCCTAGATAGATGATCGTCCCAGACAGAACCCGGCGTATCGGCCGGCCCAGCCCCTTATCCGACGCGCTAGTCGCCCGAATGTTTGTCTGCGGCAATCCAGGCAGCGCCCAGAATGCCCGCATTGTTTCGCTTTTGAGCTGGCACGATCGGGGAACGCAGTGACAGCTTCGGCAGAAACTCTTGGTGGTTCTTGCTTACGCCACCGCCAACGATGATGAGGTCGGGGGAGAATAGTCGCTCTAGGGTGCCGTAATACTTCTGAAGACGCTCAGCCCAGCTGGCCCAATCCAGGTTCTCGCGCTCCTTCGCCGCAAAACTGGCCTTCGTCTCGTAGTCGACGCCGTCAATCTCAAGGTGACCGAGCTCCGCGTTTGGTACAAGATGGCCATCGATGAACAGTGCGGAGCCGATCCCGGTTCCCAGCGTTGTCATTATTGTGAGTCCGCGCTGTCCCTTGCCCGCACCAAACTTCAGCTCGGCAACACCCGCGGCATCCGCATCGTTGAGCACGTGCACTCGGCGTCCAAGAACTCGCTCAAAATGCGCATCGGCATCGAACCCAATCCATTCCTTGGATACGTTTGCCGCGGACATGGTCTTGCCGTGCTGCACAACAGCCGGGAAGCAGATTCCAACCGGCAGGTTCCTGGTTGAACCCTGCAGATCCTCGATGAGTTGCTTGACGACGGCCGCGATGTCGTCTGGGCGCCCACCCTCGGGTGTGGCGTACTTAATGCGCTCGCTTGCCAGTTCTCCCTTGCGAACGTTCACGATGGCGCCCTTGATGCCGGTGCCACCGATGTCGATTCCAATCGCTTTGCGTGCCATGAAAGCCTCTCAGTCCTAGGGGAGGGTCAAAATCTCTGCGCCGGATTCGGTTACAACCAGCGTGTGCTCAAACTGCGCGGTAATGCTCTTGTCGGCGGTGGTCACGGTCCAGCCGTCGTCCCACATCTCCCATCGATGGGTGCCAAGTGTGAGCATTGGCTCAATGGTGAAAACCATGCCAACCTCCATTACGTCCGAATAGTGCGGTGCGGAGTCGTAGTGGGGAATGATCAGGCCGCTGTGGAAACTTTCACCGATGCCGTGACCCGTGAAGTCTCGCACTACGCCGTAACCGAATCGTTTGGCGTACGCCTCGATCGCCCTTCCAATTACGTTCACTTCTCTACCGGGGGCAACCGCGTTGATGCCGCGCTCCATCGCGGTTTTGGTGCGTTCAACCAGCAACTGCACCTCCGGCGCCACGTCACCAACCAGAAAAGTCACGTTGGAATCTCCGTGGTAGCCATCTTTGAACGCAGTGATGTCGATGTTGACGATGTCACCGTCCTGGAGAACAGTGTTATCCGGAATCCCATGACAAATGACCTCATTTACCGAGGAACAGAGCGACTTTGGATAGCCTCGATAGCCTAGTGTGCTGGGGTACGCCTCGTTCGCCAGCAGGAATTCGTGACCAATTGCGTCCAGTTCATCCGTGGTTATTCCAGGACGAATGTGCTCGCCAACGTGCGCAATGGCTCGGGCCGCAATGCTGCCGGCAGCCCTGATCTTGGCTATCTGTTCGCCGTTCTGAACGAAGCTTCCCGTGTACTTCTTTGGAGCCGCTTTGCCAACGTATTCGGGTCTGGGAATATTGCCGGGTACAGACCGAAGCGGAGAAACTACGCCCGGAAATAGGTGTCCTGTCGTGGCGTTTCTCGGCATGTAACTAGTCTAAAACGTATGAGCCAACCGAACCCTGTGGACACCCCAGAACCGGACGCAAAGTGGTGGTACAACATGCGCACCGGAGTCACCGAGTTTGGTCTGAAGTCAAACGCGATCGATCGAGTGGGCCCCTTCGACACCAAAGAGCAAGCCGAAAAGGCGCCTGAGATTTTGCGGGAAAGATCCAAGGCTTGGAGCGAACAGGAAGCGAATGAGAACTAGCTACTCGAACTCATGTTCGCTGGTTGGAAAGGCGCCGGAGGCGACATCTTCTCTGTACTCTGTGGCTGCCCTAAGCAGGACATCCCGGAGGCTCGCGTACTGTTTTACGAATTTCCTCGGACGTGAGCCGGTGAGTCCGGCGAAGTCGGTCCAGACCAGGATCTGACCATCGCAGCCGTGACCCGCGCCAATTCCAATGGTGGGTATCGTCAGCTCTGCGGTGATTGCGGCCGCTATCTCAGCGGGAACCATCTCGAATACAACGGCAAACGCGCCTGCCTCCTGAACCGCTAGGGCATCCGCCCTCAGCTGTTCAGCTCCCTCACCGCGACCCTGAACTTTGAAGCCACCCAGGTTGTTTACGCTCTGCGGTGTGAAGCCAACGTGACCCATCACGGGGATGCCGGCCTGCGTAACGGCGCGAATTTGGTCCGCTGACCTTACGCCGCCCTCAAGCTTCACTGCCGCGGCGCCAGACTCTTTCATGAATCGAGTTGCCGTCTGGAGTGCTAGGTCTGGTCCGGCCTCGTAAGATCCAAAAGGTAGGTCAATCACAACCAGTGCTCGCGTTGCCGCGGATGACACAGCCTTCCCGAAGGGAATCATCTCATCGACGGTGAGCGGCAGGGTTGACTTGTATCCCAGTGCGTTATCTGCCGCGGAGTCGCCAACCAGGAGCACCTCGATACCCGCTTCATCAAAGATTCCAGCGGTCAGGTGATCGTAAGAGGTCAGGCATGAGAACTTTCTGCCATCCCGCTTGAAGTCTGCCAGCGTAGAGGTTCGAACCACCTTTGGCGTGAGAGTCATTAGCCGCGCTTCCAGGCATCCACTTCGATCTCAACAAGCATCGCGGGGTTCACGAACTGCAGCCCGGCGAGCATTGTGGCCGCCGGACGAATCTCGCCGAAAACCTCGCCGTGGGCTTTGGCTGCGCCGTCCATTGCGGACGCATCGCTGCAGTAGACGCGGGTGCGCACAACATCTGCGAGCGTGTAGCCAACCTCGGCTAGTGCGCCAGCGATTACGGTCTCGAGAGCCACCTTGGCCTGACCGTATGCGTCACCTTCGTGCTGCAGGACACCGCCAACGGTTGCTGTGCTGCCGGAAACGTGAACGTATTCACCGCAGACTGTTGCGCGCGAGTAGCCGATGACCGGCTCGTAAGGGGATCCACTGGAAATGAGGCGATCTGCAGCCATGATGTCTTTCTTTGGTTTGGCCCTGAGGGCGGTATTACTAGGTTAACCGCTAGCGGCGGTAGGCGTTGGTTATGGGAAGGCGGCGGTCGCGGCCGAATGCCATCCCCGTGATTTTAGGCCCGATAGCACCCTGTCGCCGTTTCCATTCAGCCCGATCCACTAGGCCGAGAATGCGAGAAACCGTGTCTTTATCGAAGCCGGCTTCCGCTATTTGTTCCAGGCTCCTGCGCTCATCCACGTAGAGTTCAAGGATGGAATCGAGTAGGTCGTATTCGGGAAGCGAATCCTGGTCTACTTGACCGGGACGAAGTTCGGCCGAAGGCGGCTTCGAGATTGAGTTCTCGGGAATCGGCGGCGTCTCTCCGTTGCGCAGCGCCTCGGCGTTGCGCCAACGCGCGAGCTCCCAAACCAACATCTTGGGAACGTCCTTGATTGGGGCGTAGCCACCGACGGAGTCACCGTAGATGGTGCTGTAGCCAACCGAAAGCTCAGTCTTGTTTCCGGTGGTGAGGACCAGGTGACCCTCCTGGTTGCTTAGACCCATGAGTATCAAACCGCGAACACGCGCCTGAAGGTTTTCTGCAGCCACGCCATCGAGGCCAAGTTGGGCCTCTGTGACCGCGACCATTTCACCGATTGGCTCGGTGCGGATATTCAGGCCGATGCGGCTGGCCAAGTCGAAGGCATCGGACTTTGAGTGATCCGAGGAGTACCGGCTGGGGAGTGATACCCCGAAAACGCGTGGCGCGCCGATTGCATCCGCGGCAATTGCTGCGCAGACGGCCGAATCGATGCCTCCAGACAGACCAAGCACAACCGAGGGGAAGCCGTTTTTGCCCACATAGTCTCGGAGGCCAAGAACGAGAGCCGACCAGGCCAGGGCAAGGTCTGTGCGCGGGGCAGCACTCTCAGACTCGGCGCTGATCTGGTTGCCATCGATGTTTATCAGTGTAAGCGCTGGTTCGAAGGCTGGTGCCTCCAGAACAATTTCTCCGCCGGTCGTGCAGGCGAGCGAAGCGCCATCGAATACGAGGTCATCCTGACCGCCCACTAAGTTCACGTAGACCAGTCCGCAACCCTGTTCTCTCGCCACATCGCGAACCAGTTGGCGCCTGGTTTCGGACTTACCCAACTCGAACGGCGAACCGTTCAGAACGAGTGCAATCTGGGTGTTGTTGGCGGATAGCTCCGATACCGGCCCTCCAGACTGCCAGATGTCTTCGCAGATCAGCAGCGAAAACTTGGTTCCCCTGAAGTCAAAACTGACCGAGCGGTCACCCGGTACAAAGACTCGGTATTCGTCGAACACGGAATAGTTTGGCAGGTGGTGCTTTGCGTACCGGGTGTGAATCCGCCCATCCAGAAGCACGGAGGCCGCATTGTGTGCGACAGCCCACCCGTTTGGGTTCTCAGCCCTCGCTGGATGCCCTAGGACAACACAAACACCTCCGAAGCCCTCGGTGTTCAATCTCACCGCAAAATCCGCAACCGCAAGCTCGGCATCGGCCAGGAACGAATCGCGCTGCGCCAGGTCTTCGATGGGGTATCCGGTGACCACCATTTCACCGAAAACAACCATTTCGGCGCCGAGAGCAACGGCGTTTCGCACCGCATCGAGGCAATCCTCCAGGTTGCGGCGAATTGCGCCAACTGTGGGGTTTGTCTGGGCCATAGCCAAGCGAATCGGAGCCATAACCACTAGCCTAATAGAGAGACTTTTGAGAGAGGTTTTCGATGGATAAGCAACGCGATTTTGTCCTCCGCACCATTGAGGAGCGCGGCGTCAAGTTCATTCGCCTATGGTTCACCGACGTAGCGGGAACCCTCAAGTCTGTGGCAATTGCCCCCGCCGAAGCCGAGGGCTCTTTCGCCGAGGGTCTTGGCTTCGATGGCTCTTCCATCGAGGGCCTCGCCCGTACCTACGAGGCAGACATGCTGGCCATGCCAGACCCATCCACCTTCCAGATTTTGCCATGGCGTGGCGAGATCGACCCCACCGCTCGCATGTTCTGCGACATCCTGACCCCGGACGGCCAACCCGCCGCAGCAGACCCGCGAAATGTTCTGCGACGCGCCCTCAACAAGGCCTCCGAGATGGGTTTCTCTTTCTACATCCACCCTGAAATTGAGTTCTACCTCCTCAAGAGCGCCGACTACCTCAACGGTGGACCGGTTCCAGTTGACCACGCCGGCTACTTCGACAACGTTCCCGGTGGAACCGCTCACGACTTCCGTCGCAGGGCGGTATCGATGCTGGAGCAGCTTGGTATCTCGGTTGAGTTCAGCCACCACGAGGGCGGACCCGGTCAGAACGAGATCGACCTCCGCTACGCCGACGCGCTAACCATGGCCGATAACATCATGACCTTCCGAACCGTAATCAAGGAGGTTGCAATCGAGCAGGGCGTATACGCAACCTTCATGCCGAAGCCATTCACCGAGCACCCTGGCTCCGGAATGCACACCCATATGAGCCTGTTCGAGGGCGACACCAACGCCTTCTACAACCCGAGCGACCCTTACCACTTGAGCAAGACGGCGAAGCACTTCATCACGGGTCTACTGCGCCACGCCTCCGAAATCACGGCAGTCACTAATCAGTACGTGAACTCCTATAAACGACTCTGGGGCGGGGGAGAGGCACCTTCCTTCGTCTGCTGGGGTCACAACAACCGCTCGGCGCTCATCCGTGTGCCGCTGTACAAGCCAAACAAGGGTCAATCAACTCGTATCGAGTACCGTGCAATCGACTCGGCCGCAAACCCATACCTCGCTTACGCTCTACTTCTTTCGGCAGGCCTAAAGGGAATCGAGGAGGAGTACGTACTGCCTCCAGAGACCGAAGACAACGTCTGGGACCTGAGCGAGGCCGAGCGCCGCGCAATGGGAATCCAGCCGCTACCTCAGAGCTTGGATCACGCCGTTCGTAAGCTCGAAGAGAGCGAACTAGCCGCAGAGACCCTGGGCGAGGAAGTGTTCTCCTACGTTCTGGCCAATAAGCGTCGCGAGTGGGGCGAGTTCCGCCGCCAGGTAACCACCTACGAGCTGCAGCAAAACCTCGGTACCCTCTAGGTTTCCGTGGCTAGCGCGCGTAGCGGTGGTTCGCTCACCGAACTTGCAAGGTTAGGGTTTTCCGAGCTCGAGGCTACGGTGGGCAAGCTGGACAGGCTAGTTTCACTGGTTGGTGACGGTGGTCGTGTAGCTCTTGCCAGTCTTGCCAAGGCGGCAAACCCAGACCAGGCGCTCAACGCCCTGCTTCACCTTGCCGAGTCAGACGTAAAAGCGCTCAAGGGCCTCCTCAAGAAGAACGAATCGGCGGACCGCCTGTGCCTCGTGCTTGGAGCCTCCAGTGCGCTTGTCGATTTCGTCAAACGGCATCCCGAAACGCTGTCCCTGTTCGAAAAACCCGTTTCGAGCCTCGATGACCAACCCGCAATGACGGAGCGCATCCGCCTAGCTCTGGCTCCCGTGCTGGCGGATTCCGTGGGCAAGAAAATTGCAAATCCAGATTCTCCTTTCGATTCGGAGGCTTGTTGGAACGCGGTGAGAGTGGCATACCGACACGAACTTATTCGAATTTCGGTGTTTGACCTAAGTTCCGAGACCCCCTGGCAGGCACTTCAACCAGTTGCAGCGGCACTGGCCG
>JBJTNC010000018.1:0-9331 GCA_046073865.1 Micrococcales bacterium
GCTCGCTTCGAGCGCGGTCTCTACGACCCAGCCGCTCCAGCCGGCACCAGCCCGTTCGACCACTTCGTCTATGTGATCGCCGGCGATGGCGACATGCAGGAGGGCGTCACCGCCGAGGCGGCATCGCTGGCCGGCCACCAGAAGCTTGGCAACCTGGTTGTCATCTACGACAGCAACCAGATTTCCATCGAGGACGACACCAACATCGCCTTCACCGAGGACCTTTCGAAGCGCTACGAGAGCTACGGCTGGCACACCCAGGTTGTTGACTGGAAGAAGACCGGCAACTACCACGAGGACATCGAGGAGCTTTACAACGCGATTGAGCGTGCCAAGGCCGTCACCGACAAGCCTTCGCTCATCACCCTCCGCACCATCATCGGCTGGCCTTCGCCCAAGAAGCAGAACACCGGCAAGATCCACGGTTCGGCACTCGGCGCAGAGGAGCTCGCTGGCCTGAAGGTTGCGCTCGGCTTTGACCCAGAGAAGACCTTCGAGGTAGCCCCAGAGGTTATCGCCCACACCCGCGACACCTCCCGCTTCGACCGCGAGCGTGCCGCCTGGGAGGCAGCATTCGACGCCTGGGCATCGGAGAACCCAGACAAGAAGAACCTGCTTGACCGCGTTGTTTCCGGTCAGACCCCCGATGGCCTCGAGGCCGCACTGCCAGTGTTTGAGGGCGGAAGCTCGGTTTCCACCCGCGTTGCCTCCGGCAAGGTCATCAATGGAATCGCAGCCGTAATGCCTGAGCTGTGGGGTGGCTCGGCCGACCTCGCGGACTCCAACATGACCACCATCACCGGCGCCAAGAGCTTTGTGCCTGCCGAGTGGAGCACCCACGAGTGGACCGGCGACCCATACGGCCGCGTTCTGCACTTTGGTATCCGCGAGCACGCCATGGGCTCGATCCTCAACGGAATTGTGCTGCACGGCAACACCCGCGCATTCGGTGGAACCTTCCTCATCTTCAGCGACTACATGCGTCCAGCGGTTCGTCTGGCAGCACTGATGGGCATCCCGAGCATCTTCGTCTGGACCCACGACTCCGTGGCCCTGGGCGAGGACGGCCCAACCCACCAGCCGATTGAGCAGCTGGCAACCCTGCGCGCCATTCCGAACCTGGACATCGTGCGCCCAGCAGACGCCAACGAGACCGCCTTCGCTTGGAAGACCGTTCTCGAGCGTCGTCAGGGGCCAGCAGGTCTGGCGCTCAGCCGTCAGAACCTGCCGGTTTACAAGCGTGGCGAGGCAGACGAGACCGGTGCGGTTTACGCAGCGGCCGAGAACACCGCCAAGGGTGCCTACACCCTGCTCGAGGCCGCCAACGGCAAGCCTGAGGTAATCCTGATCGCAACCGGTTCCGAGGTTGAGATTGCGGTTGCTGCCCGCCTGCAGCTTGAGGCCCAGGGTGTTGCCACCCGCGTTGTCTCGGCCCCTTGCCTGGAGTGGTTCGACGAGCAGCCTGCCGAGTACCGCGAGCAGGTACTTCCTGCCGCCGTCACCGCGCGCGTCTCGGTTGAGGCTGGTCTCAGCCTGGGCTGGAACAAGTACGTTGGCGCCAACGGCAAGAGCGTTTCCATCGAGCACTTCGGTGCCTCAGCCGACGCCAAGACCCTGTACCGCGAGTTTGGCATGACGGCAGAGGCCGTTGTGGCTGCCGCCAACGAGGCCCGCGCCTAGTTGCCTCTTCAGGCAACTCCCCCGCAACATACAGACATCGCTCAGACACTTTAGAAAGAGTTTTGAAATGACCACTTCCCCACTCGCACAGCTGGCAGCCAACGGCGTCAGCATCTGGCTAGACGACCTTTCCCGCACCCGCATCCGCTCCGGCGCGCTGCGCAACCTCATCACCAACCGTTCGGTTAGCGGTGTCACCACCAACCCGAGCATCTTCGCCGCCAGCATTGGCAAGGGCGAGGGCTACGGCGAGCAGGTGAAGGAGCTGGCTGCAGCCGGTGCCGACGCAGCCAAGGCGATCTTCGAGATCACCACCCAGGATGTTGCAGAGGCCTGCGACATCTTCGAAGGCGTTTACGCCGAGTCCAAGGGCTTCGATGGCCGCGTCTCCATCGAGGTTGAGCCAGGTCTGGCACACGACACCGCAGGCACCGTGGCGCAGGCCAAGGAGCTGTTCGCCAAGGTGAACCGCGAGAACGTGATGATCAAGATTCCTGCCACTAAGGCCGGTCTGCCAGCTATCACCGCCGTCATCGCCGAGGGCATCAGCGTCAACGTGACCCTGATCTTCTCGCTGCAGCGCTACCGCGAGGTAATCGCCGCTTACATCGAAGGTGTAAAGCAGGCCAAGGCAAACGGCCACGACCTCAGCAAGATTCACTCGGTTGCCTCATTCTTCGTTTCGCGCGTTGACACCGAGATCGACAAGCGCCTTGTTGCCAATGGCAGCGCCGAGGCACTCGCGCTGAAGAGCAAGGCCGGTCTGGCAAACGCCCGCCTGGCCTACCAGGTCTTTGAGCAGGACTTCGAAAACGCCGACTGGGCCGCTCTCGAGTCGGCAGGCGCCAACAAGCAGCGTCCACTGATGGCCTCCACCGGCGTGAAGGACCCGAACCTGTCCGACACCCTGTACGTGACCGAACTGGTTGCCCCTCAGCTGGTGAACACCATGCCTGAGAAGACCATGGAGGCCGTTTACGACCACGGTGTGGTTCCGGCCAACAGCATCGTTGCCCACTACGCCGACGCCCGCGCCGAGCTGGACGCACTTGCCGCCGTTGGAGTCTCGTACGACGAGGTCACCGAGCTTCTGGAGACCGAGGGTGTTGACAAGTTCGTAGTCTCTTGGAACGAACTGGTTGAGTCGGTTGACGCAGCACTGAAGGCAGCCAACTAATGAGCCTGAAGATTGCAGTTTCGGGTGCGGCAGCCGCCGCAGCCGCCGAGTTTGTTCCAGTTCTGGTTGCCGACAAGGTAGCAAGCCGCGTGGCAGCCAAGGACTTCACCCTGTGGGGTAAGGACGCCGAGGCCGAGTCCAGCATTCGCCTGGGCTGGGTTGGCAGCGCCTTCGACAGCGCTCCGCTGGTTGAGCCAATCCTGGCCCTGCGCGCCGAGTTTGCCGCGAAGGGCGTTAACCGCTTCGTGCTCTGCGGCATGGGCGGCTCGTCGCTGGCACCGGAGGTAATCACCCGCACCGCAGGTGTTGAGCTGGTTGTCCTCGACTCCACCGACCCTGACCAGATCAACGAGGCGCTCTCGGGCGACCTGGCTCGCACCGCCGTTGTGGTCTCCAGCAAGTCTGGCTCCACCGTTGAGACCGACTCCCAGAAGCGCACCTTCGAGAAGGCTTTCGCCGACGCCGGACTTCCTGTTGCAGACCGCATCGTGGTTGTGACCGACCCTGGTTCGCCAATGGAGGCCGCTGCCAAGGCCGACGGCTACCGCGTCTTCAACGCAGACCCAACCGTTGGCGGCCGCTACAGCGCGCTCACCGCATTTGGTCTGGTTCCATCCGGTCTTGCCGGCGCAGACATCGCGGGTCTCCTCGATGAAGCGCAGCGTACCGCAGAGCTGCTCGCTAGCGACACCGCGGAGAACCCAGGGCTGATCCTGGGTGCCGCGATGGCCCGCACCGCACTCGCGGCCGGCAACGGTTACCGCGACAAGGTTGGCATCATCACCGATGGCACCGCCATCGTTGGCTTTGGCGACTGGGCAGAGCAGCTGATTGCCGAGAGCACCGGCAAGATTGGCAAGGGCGTGCTGCCCGTTGTTCTGGAGCCAAACAGCCACGAGGTCTCCAACAAGCCGACAGACATGCTGCAGGTTCGCGTGGTTGCGGACGCAACCGCCGCCCACGGCGACGAGGTTTCGGTCTCCGGCCCGCTGGGCGCCCAGTTCCTGCTGTGGGAGTACGCAACCGTGGTTGCATCGCGCCTGCTGGAGCTGAACCCATTCGACCAGCCAGACGTTGAGAGCGCCAAGGTTGCCGCCCGCGCCATGCTGAGTGAGGGCACCGGCACCGCCAGCGCTCCCCTGTTTGTTGACAATGGCATTGAGGTTCGCGCCCACAACCTAGACCTCTCGGGTGTTGACACCGTCAAGGGCGCCATCGCGGCACTCTTCGGCCAGCTGGCAGCCGACGGCTACGTTTCGGTTCAGGCCTACCTGGACCGCACCTCGATTCCGGGCGCATACGGCCTGCGCGAGGCTGTGGCCTCGGCAACCGACCGTCCAACCACCTTCGGTTGGGGTCCGCGCTTCCTGCACTCCACCGGCCAGTACCACAAGGGTGGTCCGCGCCAGGGTGTGTTCCTGCAGCTGGTTGCCAAGGGTGAGGCTGACCTCGCCGTTCCTGGCCGTGAGTTCACCTTCGGTGAGCTGATCGCATCGCAGGCCGCTGGCGACGCATCGGTGCTTGGCGCCCTGCCACGCCCAGTGCTGACCCTCACCCTCACCGACGTAGCCAACGATGTTGCAGCAGTCTTTGCTGCGCTCTCCTAAGGAGAAAATCCACCGATGAGCCCAGCGAAGATTGGTCCCGGAGTCAACCCGCTCCGCGACCCAGACGACCGCCGCCTCAACCGCATTGCCGGCCCGAGCGGACTGGTCATCTTTGGCGTTACGGGAGACCTCTCCCGCAAGAAGCTGATGCCGGCCGTTTACGACCTGGCAAACCGCGGCCTGCTGCCACCGGGCTTCAGCCTGGTTGGTTTTGCCCGTCGCGAGTGGGAAGACCAGGACTTCGCCAAGGTTGTGCACGACAGCGTGCGCGAGTACGCCCGCACCGAGTTCCGAGAGGAAGTCTGGCAGCAGCTGCTCAAGGGAATCCGCTTTGTGCAGGGAGAGTTCGATGACACCGAGGCGTTCGACCGCCTGAAGTCCACCATCGACCAGCTGGATGAAGAGCGCGGAACCAACGGCAACTTTGTGTTCTACCTCTCCATTCCGCCAAAGGCCTTCCCGCTGGTTTGCCAGCGCCTGTCCTCCAGTGGTCTGGCCACCGCTAACGACGGCTCGTTCCGTCGCGTGGTAATCGAGAAGCCGTTCGGAAGCGACCTAAAGACCGCTCGCGAGCTGAACGACGTTGTCGAGGCCGTGTTCCCGCAGGATGCCATCTTCCGCATCGATCACTACCTTGGCAAGGAGACAGTTCAGAACATTCTGGCGCTGCGCTTTGCAAACATGCTGTTCGAGCCACTGTGGAACAGCAACTACATCGACCACGTTCAGATCACCATGGCCGAGGACATCGGTGTTGGTGGCCGCGGCGGTTACTACGATGGCATCGGTGCCGCCCGTGACGTGATTCAGAACCACCTGCTTCAGCTGCTGGCCCTAACCGCCATGGAGGAGCCGGTGTCGTTTGACGCGGCAGACCTGCGCGCCGAGAAGGAGAAGGTCCTCAAGGCCGTAACCCTGCCCAAGGACCTCGCCAAGCACACCGCCCGCGGCCAGTACTCTGGCGGTTGGCAGGGCGGCGAGAAGGTCACCGGCTTCCTGGACGAAGACGGCATGAACCCCAAGAGCGTCACCGAAACCTACGCGGCCATGCGCCTCGACATCAACACCCGTCGCTGGGCAGGTGCGCCGTTCTACTTGCGCGCCGGAAAGCGTCTGGGTCGCCGAGTGACCGAGATCGCCCTCGTTTTCAAGCGTGCGCCTCAGGCATTGTTTGCCGCCGACCAGACAACAGCTCTCGGAGAGAACGCGCTCGTCATCCGCGTCCAGCCGGACGAGGGTGTCACCATCCGCTTCGGCTCCAAGGTTCCAGGCGTTGGCATGAACGTGCGCGACGTAACCATGGACTTTGGTTACGGCCACGCCTTCACCGAGGCCAGCCCAGAGGCCTACGAGCGTCTGATCCTGGACGTCCTCCTTGGCGACCCACCTCTGTTCCCACGCCACGAAGAGGTTGAGCTCTCCTGGATGATTCTCGACCCAATCGAGGAGTTCTGGGCAAAGCAGGGCCAGCCGGAGCAGTACCGTCCCGGCACCTGGGGTCCAGATTCAGCCGACCAGATGATGGCCGCCGACGGCCGAGCTTGGAGACGTCCATGATCGTAGATATGCCAAACACCACCATCAGCAAGGTGTCTAAGCGCCTGGTGAGCCTGCGTGAGCAGGGCGGAGCCGTCGCCCTTGGCCGCGTGCTGACCCTGGTGATTGAGACCGACTTCAAGGGCATTGAGGAGGCCATCAAGGCCGCCAACGATGCCTCGCGCGAACACCCGAGCCGCGTTATTGTGCTTGCCGACGACAACGCCAAGAGCAAGCGAGACGCGCGCCTGGACGCCCAGATTCGCGTTGGCGGCGACGCCGGTGCATCCGAGGTTGTTGTGCTGCGTGCCTACGGCGATGCCGCAAGCGACGCCGAGAGTCTGGTCACCGGACTGCTGCTGCCAGACGCACCGGTTGTTGCCTGGTGGCCAGGTGAGGCTCCAGCCAACCCGGCTAAGAGCGCAATCGGTCGTATTGCCAGCCGCCGCATCACCGACGTAGGTGCCCAGAAGAACCCGAACGAGCACCTGCGTCAGCTGGCCGTGAACTACGCCCCCGGCGACAGTGACTTCTCCTGGACTCGCATCACCCTGTGGCGCGCCCAGCTGGCCGTTGTGCTGGACCAGGCCCCGTACGATGCCGTTACCTCCGTTGACATCACCGGTGCGGTTGACTCCCCCAGCGTTGAGCTGATGGCCGCCTGGCTTGAGCTGAAGCTCAAGACTCCGGTGAAGATGATTAAGAAGTCGCGCGACAAGGCCGGCCACGGAATCTTCAACATCACCCTCTACCGCAAGAGCGGCAACATCACCATCGACCGCACGGTTGGTGAGAAGGCAGTGATTCGTCAGCCTGGGCAGCCAGACCGCGAGATCACCCTGCCAACCCGCAGCCTGCGCGAGTGCCTTGCCGAAGACCTGCGTCGCCTAGACCGCGACGACATGTTCGGCGAGGTCGTGAAGTTCGGCTTCAAGCCTCGCCGCGCCCGCAAGTAGGTCCTCTTGATTCGCGAGATCATCAAGTTCGGTGACGGCCCATCGGTGGCGGTTGCCGCTGCAGACGCCTTCATCGAGACCGCAACCGCGCTGCTCAAAGGTAAGGACGAGATTCACGTCTGCCTCACCGGTGGAACCCTCGGCATCCTCAGCCTGGCCAAGATTGCCGAACACCCGGGCTGCGAGGCGCTGTCGTGGGACCGCATTCACATCTGGTGGGGCGACGACCGCTTTGTGCCGCTAGGCCACCCGGACAGCAACGCCAAGCAGGCTAAGGACGCGCTCCTGGGTCAGCTGCTGATGCTGGACGATGCCAAGGTTCACGCGTTTCCGTCATACGACCCCACATCAGAAGTTTCCATCGATGATCAGCTGGATGCCGCGGCGGAATCCTTCCGCGCCGAGGTGGCCAAGTTTGTGCCAGCCGGTCAGACCATGCCCTACTTCGATATCTCGTTCGTTGGCATGGGACCCGATGGTCACGTCTTGAGTCTGTTCCCGGGCCACGATGTGCCGGCTGCCGGTGTAACCGTTATTGCCGAGCACAACTCCCCCAAACCGCCGCCACATCGCCTCAGCTTCAGCTACGAGGCAATCAACAATAGCGGCGAGATCTGGTTTACGGTTGGCGGCGCAGACAAGGCCGAGGCCGTCTCGGTTGCCTTTAGCGATGCGCCAACCCGCCTTCCGGTTGGCCGCGTTCACGCCATCAACAAGACTGTCTGGTTCATCGATGATGCGGCAGCAGCCGGAATCTAAAACCAAACTAGGTTAAAGCGAATCGCCCCAGCTCATGAGCCGGGGCGATTTACTTTAAGAAACTAGTTGCTGGCTGCTGCGGCCGCCGCTGCGGCTGCGATGCGACGCTCGCGAACTGCGTTCACTGCCTCCTCGAGGAGGGTCTGAGCCTCTTCATCGGTGCGGCGTTCCTTCACGTATGCCAAGTGAGTCTTGTAAGGCTCGTGCTTAGCAACAACGGGAGGGTTGTCCTTCTGCTGTCCGGCCGGCAGGCCGCAGCTTGGGCAGTCCTGGTGCTCCGGGATCTCCTCCGGCTGGATGGTTGCAGCATAGGCGCGGCTGTGCTCGTGACCGTTGATGCAGTAGTAGGTGAGGGTTACGCGAGCCGCCTTGAAGCCGCGGTCAGCCTCGCCCATTGGGCCCGCGCCAATGCGCGAACCGCGGATTGCGTTGCCTCCGGTGCTCATTAGACGTTGAACCTAGTCATGAGGCCAAGCACGATGATGATGGTGATCCAGACGAGACCGAGGATGATGGTCACGCGGTTCAGGTTGCGCTCCGCAACGCCGCTGGAGCCCATGGTGGACGAGATGCCACCACCGAACATGTCGGAGAGGCCGCCGCCGCGACCCTTGTGCAGCAGGATGAGCAGGGTGAGCAGCAGGCTGGTGATGGCCAGGATGACCTCAAGAGCAACCTTGATTGCTGGTGCCACTGTTTGCATGGAAAGTCCTTTGGTAGAAAGCGCCCCTGTAAGAGCGCAACTAATGAATTATAGAACGCCCGAGGCCAATTTCGAGGTTGGCTCGGGCGCCCTAAGGCTTTGAAGCGTCCAGGCTAGATGGCCAGGTGCTTCTGGAAGCGAGCGATTCCGCTGAACTCGTCGGCGTCGAGGCTGGCGCCGCCAACCAGTACGCCGTCAACCTCTGGCGAACGCAGGAAGCCTGCAACGTTGTTGGCCTTGACCGAACCGCCGTAGAGTATGCGGGTCTTGTCCGCGATCTCGGCGCCGTGCTCAGCAGCGATGGCCTCGCGAATCTTGCCGCAGACGCTGGCTGCCTCCTCCGGGGTGGCAACCTTGCCGGTGCCAATAGCCCAGACTGGCTCGTAGGCAATCACGAACTCGCCGAGCGAGTCGTGGCCTGCCAGAGCAGCGATGGTCTGCTTGATTGGAACTGCAGCAGCACCTTGGGTCTCGAGCTCCTCGAGGGTCTCGCCAACGCAGATCACTGGAACCAGGCCGTGGCGGAATGCCGCTGCGGTCTTGGCCTGGATTACGTCGTCACCCTCGCTGTGGTAGGTGCGTCGCTCGCTGTGGCCAACCAGTACGTACTTCACGTCGAGCTTGCTCAGGAATGCGCCCGAGATCTCGCCGGTGTAGGCGCCGTTGTCAAACTTGCTAAGGTCCTGCGCTCCTAGGGCGATCTCGAACTTCTCGGCATCCAGCAGCAGCTGAACCGGGCGGATGTCGGTGAACGGTGGGAAGACCGCAACCTCGGCCGAGGCGTAGTCGTGTCCCGCGTCCTTCAGGCTCCAGGCCAGCTTCTGCACCAGGGCGATTGCCTGCTGGTGGTCGAGGTTCATCTTCCAGTTGCCGGCGATGAGTGGAACGCGATTAGTCATTTAGGACCTCCAGG
>JBJTNC010000019.1:0-6842 GCA_046073865.1 Micrococcales bacterium
AACCTCAACGTACTGCTCGTACGGAGTCACGGTGAACAGAGTGTGGGTGAGTTGACCAACCTGGTGGGTTACCGCATCGATGACACACTGATTGGTGTGCCCGATGGTGACCACACCGATTCCCGACCCGAGGTCGATGAATTGGTTGCCGTCAACGTCAACGAGGATGGCGCCATTTGCCTTCTCGATGTAAACCGGCAGGGCGGCACCCACACCGTTGGAAACGGCCTTGCGGCGGCGCTCGTGAAGAGCCTGCGACTTAGGGCCGGGGATGGAAGTAACGACTTTGCGCTCCTGCGCGATGGTGAACTCAGTCATGTGTTAAATCCTACGCCCGCGGGGGTATTTTTCAAGCCGTTAGGATGCGAATGATTGGCGTTTTTGGGCGAATTCACAGACCGTTTTCTCGCGGTGGGAGAATGGACAAATGCGACGCGTCATAATCCTCGGTTCCACCGGCTCAATCGGCACGCAAGGCCTTGAGGTCATTGCACAAAATCGTGATCGATTCGAGGTTGTCGGTCTCGCCGCGGGAACCAACTCCGAGCTGCTTTCTCAGCAGGCCGCGGAGTTTGGCGTGCCAGCATCGAATGCTGTTTTGGGTGCAGAGGCGGCAACACGTCTGGTTGAAGAGACCGAGGCCGATGTTGTTGTGAACGGCATCACCGGGTCTATTGGTCTGGCGCCAACCCTAGCAACGCTGAAGACTGGCAAGACCCTGGCGCTGGCAAACAAGGAGTCGCTCATCGTTGGTGGCCGTCTGGTCACCGATGCCGCGGCCGAGGGGCAGATTGTTCCCGTTGACTCTGAGCACTCGGCACTGGCGCAGTGCCTGCTTGCCGGCGCGCCCAGCGAGGTGCGCAAGCTGATTCTCACCGCGAGCGGCGGCCCGTTCCGCGGCTGGACCCGCGAGCAGCTGCAGGACGTAACGCCCGAGCAGGCGCTGGCCCACCCAACCTGGTTGATGGGCAAGGTTGTCACCACCAACTCGGCAACCCTCGTGAACAAGGGCCTAGAGGTGATTGAGGCCCACCTGTTGTTTGGAATTCCGTTCGACCGCATCGATGTCACGGTGCACCCGCAGTCTGTTGTTCACTCCATGGTGGAATTCATCGATGGCTCGGTGATTGCCCAGTGCTCACCGCCAAACATGAAGCTGCCGATTGCGCTTGGCATGAGCTGGCCGGAGCGCGTTGCAAACGTGGCGCCAGCCTGCGACTGGACTAAGGCCGCAACCTGGACCTTCGAGCCGCTGAACGAGCAGGTGTTCCGCTCCGTTGCGCTTGCCCGCCAGGTTGGTACCGCGGGCCTCACCTATCCGGCGGTTTACAACGCCGCCAACGAGCAGGCGGTGGAGGCTTTCCACAGGGGCAAGATCGGCTTCAACCAGATTGTTGACCTTATTGAGCGCGTGGTTTCTTCCCACGATGCCGAGGGAGAGATGACCCTGGAGTCGGTTCTGGCGGCCGAAAAGTGGGCCCGCGATCGCGCCGACGGCATCATTGCGAGGGCCTGTTAGTTCTCAGAGAACTCACGGATTAAATGTCCAACTGCGTGGTTAGGGTAGAAGCGTGACTGGAGTTTTGCTTTACCTGCTGGGCGTGGTGGTATTCCTGCTGGGCGTTGGCCTGTCAATTGGCCTGCACGAGATTGGTCACCTGGTTCCGGCCAAGCGCTTTGGCGCCCGCGTGCCCAAGTACATGATTGGTTTTGGCCCAACAATCTGGAGCACCAAAAAGGGCGAGACCGAATACGGCATCAAGCTGCTGCCACTTGGCGGCTTCATATCTATCAGCGGAATGTTTCCGCCCAAGCCCGTGCGCAGCAAGGCATCGCGTTTGGAGTGGCTGCGCGACTGGGTGGAGTCTGCGCGCAAGCAGCAGAACCAGGTTGACGGCGAGTTCGATCAGTCGCGCGCCTTCTACAACTTGGCAATCTGGAAACGCAGCATCATCATGCTCGGCGGCCCCGTCATGAACCTGGTTCTGGGCGTGGTCATTCTCTCGGTTGCCTTCATGGGCATTGGAACCTTCCAAACCGGCACAACCGTTGAGCGGGTTCAGGCCTGCGTTCCCGTGAACTACCAGGACGCCAACTGCGCGCCAACCGCTACCCAATCGCCGGCAAAGGCGGCGGGTTTCCTTCCAGGCGACAAAGTCACCGCATTCAACGGCCAGCCCGTAACCGTGTGGCAGCCCATCTTCGACTACCTGGCCAAGCATCCAAGTCAGCCGGTGAGCTTCACGGTTGAGCGCGCGGGCAAGCCCCTCAACCTCACCGTCACGCCCGCTGTGGTTGAGCGCCCCGTCATAGACGACCTCACCGGAAATGCCGTAACCAACCCCGATGGCTCGGTGAAACTGCAAAACAGGGGAGTACTTGGCCTGGCTCTCAACAGCGTGCGCGCCCCCAACGATGCCTGGTTCACCGCCCGCTACATTGGCATGAACCTGGGCGAAACCTTCCGCGCAGTGGCATCGCTGCCAGCGCAGGTTGGTCAGGTTGTGATGTCCACCTTCGGCGGTCAGCAGCGCTCGTCAACCGGGCTGGTGTCCGTGGTTGGAATCGGCAACATCGCGGGCAGCGTGGGTGAGAGCAACCAGCTGGATCCGCTCGGTAAGTTGGCCATCTGGCTCATGATGCTGGGTTCGCTCAACTTTGCCCTGTTCGTGTTCAACCTCATCCCGCTGCTGCCGCTAGACGGCGGTCACGTATTCAGCGCCATCATCGAATGGTTCAAGCGAACCGCGTTCAAGCTGGCGGGCAAGGCAGACCCGGGCCCGTTAGACACCGCGCGCGCAGTGCCGTTCACCATGGCCATGTGGGTGGTGCTCATGGGCATGAGTCTTCTGGTGATACTTGCCGACATCATCAAACCAATCAGCCCAGGTTGGTTAGGCTAGTTGAACTAGCGAAAGTGAGTCACGAATGCCTGCGGTAAACCTCGGCCCAATCAAGACCCCACCTCCAGTTCTGGCGCCCCGCCGCAAGACCCGCCAAATCATGGTTGGCAAGGTTGCGGTTGGTGGCGATGCCCCAATCAGCGTGCAGTCGATGACCACCACCAAGACCACGGACATCAACGGCACCCTGCAGCAGATAGCCGAGCTCACAGCATCCGGCTGTGACATCGTTCGCGTTGCTTGCCCAAGCCAGGATGACGCCGATGTGCTCCGCATCATCGCCAAGCGCTCCCAGATTCCGGTAATCGCAGACATCCACTTCCAGCCAAAGTACGTGTTCCAGGCCATCGATGCCGGCTGTGGGGCCGTGCGCGTGAACCCAGGCAACATCCGCCAGTTTGATGACAAGGTGGGCGAGATCGCAAAGGCGGCCAAGGACGCCGGCGTCTCCATTCGCATTGGCGTCAACGCGGGTTCGCTAGACCCACGCCTACTCCAGAAGTACGGCAAGGCAACCCCCGAGGCCCTGGTTG
Source organism: Micrococcales bacterium (assembly GCA_046073865.1). Classification (GTDB taxonomy): domain Bacteria; phylum Actinomycetota; class Actinomycetes; order Actinomycetales; family Microbacteriaceae; genus Rhodoluna. Next base: position 3,437 of record JBJTNC010000019.1, read on the forward strand.
AGAGTGCCGTTTGGGAAGCCAGCCTGTTTGAAGAACACGACTTCCACGACTTCAAAATTTCGGTAAAGCACAACGACCCGGTTGTGATGGTTCGCGCCTACGAGCTCCTGGCCGAGCGCGGCGACTGGCCACTGCACCTGGGTGTAACCGAGGCTGGCCCCGCGTTCCAGGGAACCATCAAGAGCTCGGTTGCATTCGGCGCGCTGCTCAGCAAGGGCATCGGTGACACCATCCGCGTCTCGCTCAGCGCCCCGCCGGTAGAGGAAATCAAGGTTGGTAGCCAGATTCTGGAGAGCCTCAACCTTCGCCCTCGCAAGCTCGAGATTGTCTCATGCCCATCGTGCGGCCGCGCCCAGGTTGACGTTTACCAGCTGGCAAACGACGTAACCGCGGGTCTGGAAAAGATGACCGTTCCGCTGCGCGTAGCCGTTATGGGTTGCGTTGTGAACGGCCCGGGCGAAGCCCGCGAGGCAGACCTCGGTGTTGCCTCCGGAAACGGTAAGGGCCAGATCTTTGTGAAGGGCGAGGTTGTGAAGACCGTTCCGGAGAGCGAGATTGTGGCAACCCTCATCGAAGAGGCAAACCGCATTGCCGCAACCATGGACCCTGCCCTGGTTGGCAGCCCAACCGTGGTGGTTGCCCAGAAGTAATTCGGGCGCAAACGGTAGGCTAGTAGGCATGCCAACGCGTCTCTCTAGCCTTTTCCTGCGCACTCTGCGCGAAGACCCAGCCGAAGCCGAGGTAGCCAGCCACAAGCTGCTGCTCCGCGCCGGATACATTCGCCGCGCCGCCCCCGGCGTTTACACCTGGCTGCCGCTGGGCCTCATGGTGAAGGCCAAGGTTGAGAAGGTTGTGCGCGAAGAAATGGCAAACGCCGGCGCGCAAGAGGTGTTCTTCCCCGCACTGCTGCCGCGCGAGCCATACGAGGCAACCAATCGCTGGACCGAATACGGCGACAACCTGTTCCGTCTGCAGGACCGCAAGAAGGCCGACTACCTTTTGGCCCCAACCCACGAGGAAATGTTCACCCTCCTGGTGAAGGACCTCTACTCGTCGTACAAAGACCTGCCGGTCTGCCTGTACCAGATTCAGAACAAGTACCGCGATGAGGCCCGCCCGCGCGCCGGTCTGCTCCGCGGCCGCGAGTTTGTCATGAAGGACGCCTACAGCTTCGACCTCACCGATGAGGGACTGGCCAAGGCATATCGGGCGCAGCGCGACGCCTACGAGCGCATCTTCACCCGCCTCGGCGTTGACTACGTGATTGTGAAGGCCGACGCCGGAGCAATGGGCGGTAGCGCATCGGAGGAGTTCCTGAGCCCGTCCGAGATTGGCGAGGACACCTTTGTGCGCTCGCCCGGTGGCTACGCCGCCAACGTTGAGGCCGTCAAGACGGTTGCGCCCGCCGCCCGTTCCATCGATGGCCTACCGGCCGCAGTTGTGAACGCCACCCCCGGCACCGCAACGATTGCCAGCCTGGTTGAGCACGCAAACGCAAACTTCCCACGCGCCGACCGCGCCTGGACGGCCGCTGACACCCTGAAGAACGTGGTGTTGGCTCTGGTTAGCCCTGAGGGCAAGCGTGAACTGGTTGTTGTTGGTGTTCCCGGCGACCGCGAGGTTGACGCCAAGCGCGCCGAGGCCGCCTTTGGTCCAAACGACGTTGAGCCGGCCACCGATGCCGACTTCGCCGCCAACCCCGGCCTGGTGAAGGGCTACATCGGCCCGGTTACCATCGCGGCCGACGGCACCGTCAAGCAGGTCCTCGGCAAGGATGGCAGCACCGGCATCCGCTACCTGCTCGACCCGCGCGTGGTTGACGGCACCCAGTGGATCTCGGGTTCAAACACCGCGGACCACCACGTTTTCGACCTCGTCAAGGGTCGCGATTTCAACGCAGACGGCATCGCCGACATCGCTGAGGTTCGCGCCGGCGATGAGGCACCGGATGGCTCCGGACCGCTGGAGCTGGCCCGCGGAATTGAGATTGGCCACGTGTTCCAACTGGGACGCAAGTACGCCGAGGCCCTGGACCTGCGCGTGCTGGACGAGAACGGCAAGCTCCAGGTTGTGACCATGGGCTCTTACGGCATTGGCGTCACCCGCCTGGTTGCCGTGCTGGCAGAGGCAAACCGCGATGACAAGGGCCTGATCTGGCCGGAGTCTGTTTCACCGGCGGACGTGTACATTGTTGCAGCGGGCAAGGACGACGCCGTCTTTGAGGCCGCGGAGAAGCTGGCAGCCGAGTTTGAGGCCAACGGCAAGACCGTGATGCTGGACGACCGCCCAAAGGTTAGCCCGGGTGTGAAGTTTGGCGACGCCGAGCTGATTGGCGTGCCGCACGTTGTGATTGTTGGCAAGGGCCTGGAGTCCGGCGAGGTTGACCTGTGGAATCGTCGCACGGGCGAGCGCCGCTCAGTGCCGCTAAACTCTGCAGTAGCAGAACTGAAGTAACGGAAGGCTCACCATGGATATCGACCTGAGATTGTTGAAGCAAGTCGAGATCGAGCGTGACATCCCGTTCAAGGAGCTCGTCGAGATCATCGAAGCGGCCGTAGTTGCCGCATTCCACCGCCACGTTGGCAACCACGACCCGGCCCGCGCCGAACTGGACCAGAAGACCGGTCACGTGCGCATCTTTGTACCGGTTCTGGACGAAGAGGGCGAGCCAACCGACGAAGAGGTTGAGGCCACCCCGGAGAACTTCGGCCGCATCGCCGCGTACTCGGCCAAGCAGGTAATTGCCCAGCGCCTCCGCGAAATCAACGATGACGTGGTCTTCGGTGAGTTCCAGGGCAAGGAAGAGGACATCGTCACCGGTGTCATCGAGCAGGGCCCAAAGCCGTACCTGGTTTACGTGAACCTTGGCACCGTTGAGGCCATGCTGCCTGACAGCGAGCAGGTTCCGGGCGAGGACTACAGCCACGGCAAGCGCTACCGCTTCTACGTGACCAAGGTTGCCCGCGGAACCCGCGGTGGCGCCCAGGTTACCGTCTCGCGAAGCCACCCATCGCTGGTTCGCAAGCTCTTCGCCTTTGAGGTACCGGAGATTGCCAACGGCGACGTTGAGATTGTGCAGGTTGCCCGCGAGGCCGGTCACCGCACCAAGATCGCGGTTCGCGCCACCAAGCCTGGCGTCAACGCAAAGGGCTCGTGCATCGGTGAGCTGGGTCAGCGCGTTCGCGCGGTAAGTGCCGAGCTGAACGAGGAGAAGATCGACATCGTTGATTACTCCGATGACCTTCCAAGCTTTGTAGCCCACGCGCTTTCGCCAGCCAAGGTATCGTCGTGCTTCATGCTCGACGCCGCCACCAAGCACGTTCGCGCGCTGGTTCCAGACTTCCAGCTCTCCCTTGCCATCGGCAAGGAGGGGCAGAACGTTCGCCTGGCGGCCCGCCTCACCGGA
>JBJTNC010000020.1:0-6837 GCA_046073865.1 Micrococcales bacterium
GTTGCGGTCTCCATGAGCCGCAACCATGGAATACCATCCGCTCCTGGCTGCGTGGGAGAGATTCCAGAGAACGTTGAAGGCGGTGACGCCCGCCAGGACCGCGAGACCGCAGTACAAGATGATGCTGTTTTTGCGTGACACAACCAAAGGCTCGCAGAAGCCCCTTGGAACAGGCTGAAGTCTTGACTCTCGGTTTTCTAGTGCCCCAGACCCAGGCTCCCGCCGCGACAGCTCCCTAGCGGCTGTAAGCGTAAAGGTGAGACGCGTAAACCGAGTAGCTTGCGCTAGGCCTGAACCCAGCGGCGCGAAGCAGTTTGTCAACCTGGTGGTACTGACTCAACTCTGCGGGATCGCTCAAAACTAACACTGTGCCCAGGGTCTTGAGCCTCGGCAGCGCCTGGGCAATGGACTCGCGCTTGTCATAGAGCTCGCCGGTGTGCTGGAACGACTTCACCTTGGTCACGTCAACCAGGCCCTTGAAGTTGTTCGGGTACGCGATTGGGAGTCGGCTGAGGCTTGGAGACTTGCGGGTGAAGTCTGTGAACAAGATTCCATCCCCGGCCTTGGCGTGTTTGCCAACTAGGGCTGCAACCTGATCCCAGTGGGTTCCCTTCGAATCGATGCTTCGGAAGTAGAGGTAGGACATCGATGAGAGCGCAACCACAACCGCGAGCGAGGCAACGGCCAGCCTCTTGGAAAGTAGTCGCTCCAGGGCGGCCGCCATGGTGATTGCAACAACCGGAGCCGAGAACGTGAAGTATCTGGAGTCGTAGATGCTGCCGCAAACGAGGCTGAAGCCCACTATCACCGCGGTTGGAACAATAAGGATGTAGGCGAAGAGATTTAGGGTGGAGCGTTCAATCGCGGAGACGATTCGGCTGCGGTGCACAGCGCCAGCAAGAACGGCGAGCATTAGCCCATTGGCAAAGAATGCTAGTTCCGGGTTGGTCCAAAACGCCTGCCCCATGAAGACCATGGAGAACGTGGCTCGCGAGATTGGCGGCAACCAACCAACCTGACCCTTTTCGTAGATCACGTTGAAGATGAGGTACGACGCCACGGCGATGGAGATGAGCACCGAGGTGATCCAGCGCTTGAAAAGTTGGCGGTGATTGCGAAGCAACCAGAGCCCCTGGGCGGCCGCCATCAGCGCAATGTAAACAAAGAGAAAGAGGCAGAGCGCGAGAACGAAGGTGTACGCAACCCAGAGCCTGCGTGCCCGGCGGTCGTCCTGCTCCTCAACCACTCTCAGGAAAAGCAGCAACAGCAAAGACGCCAGTAGCGCCGCTAAGGCGTAGGACCTGGCCTCTGTGGCGGCCCAGCTGAGGCGCGGCAGAACCGCGGCTATCAGCATGGCGAACCAGGCTACTCGCTCATCGAAGCGGAGTTTGGCAATCAGATAAACAACAACGCTGGTGAGCGCAACCGCGATTGCGCTTGGCAGGCGAAGCGCAAATTCGGATGTGCCGAATGCGGCCACCCAGAAGTGCATGAAAAGGTAGTAGGTGCCGTGCACTGCATCGATGTTGTGCAGCATTGACAGCAGCGATCCGAGCGAACGCCTGGCGCCGGAAACGGTTGCTACCTCGTCGGCCCAGAGCGCCGGCCGATTTATCCCCCAGAGTTCCAGCCCCAGAACCGCTACACCCGCCAGCGCAAGTCTTGTTGCGCCAAAGGTAGAGAGTCTTGGAGTTTTCACGATTCCCAATTTATTGGTGCAGCCTGAAATCTTTCTGAACTTCAGCCACGGGTTCCACACTGCTTCGTAATGGATTGAAACATTGTTTTTGCCCGTTTTGGCGGGCGGTTAGACTTTAGCCACCACGCAAAACTTACTTTTGGCAGGCAAATCATGGCTCTTTACAACAACATCACCGAGGCATTCGGCAACACTCCCCTGGTGCGTCTGAACCGCATCATCGAGGGTCAGGCCAACGTCTACGCGAAGCTCGAGTTCTACAACCCATCGTCGTCGGTGAAGGACCGCCTGTCCATCGCCATGGTTGACGCGGCGGAGGAGTCCGGCGAGTTGAAGCCGGGTGGAACCATCATCGAGGCAACCTCCGGCAACACCGGAATTGGTCTTGCCATGGTTGGTGCCGCCCGCGGTTACCGCGTTATCCTCACCATGCCTGAGACCATGAGCACCGAGCGCAAGGTTCTGCTTCGCGCCTACGGTGCCGAGCTTGTCCTCACCCCGGGACCAGAGGGCATGCGCGGTGCCGTAAACAAGGCCGAGGAGCTGGGCAAGGAGATTGAGGGTTCGGTTCTGGTTCGCCAGTTTGACAACCCTGCCGGCCCAAAGATTCACCGCGAGACCACCGCTGAGGAGATCTGGCGCGACCTCGATGGCAAGGTTGACGCTCTGGTCGCAGGCTCTGGAACCGGTGGAACCGTAACCGGAACCGGTCGCCGCCTCAAGGAACTGAACCCCGATGTGAAGGTGTTCGTTGTTGAGCCTGCCGCTTCGCCAATCCTTTCCGGTGGCGCAGCCGGCCCGCACCCGCTCGCCGGAATCGGTCCAAACTTTGTGCCATCCATTCTGGACACCACCGTCTATGACGAGGTGTTCGACGCAGTGAACGAGAACTCGTTCATCTGGGCTCGCCGCGCGGCCACCGAGGAGGGCATCCTGGTTGGTATCTCCTCCGGTTCGGCTCTCTGGGCCGCAAACGAGGTTGCCAAGCGTCCGGAGTTCGCCGGTAAGAACATCGTTGTGATCATTCCTTCGTTTGGTGAGCGCTACCTCTCGAGCATCCTTTACAAGGACCTCACCGAGGAATACACCGCCAAGTAGGACTGTTGGATTCAGGGGCGTCGGAAGGCGCCCCTTTTTCCAGTTTGAGCCAGAGTAAAGACAGAATAGAAGTTAGATGTTCAAGAGAATTGCCGAGGATATCCGGACCGGCCTAGACCGCGATCCGGCCGCCCGCAACGCCCTCGAGCTTCTCCTCACCACTCCTGGAATCCACGCAATCTGGAATCATAGAATCGCTCACGCGCTCTGGAAGGCCAAGTTAAGGTTGGCTGCCAGGATGCTTGCGAACCTCTCGAAGTTCTTCACTGGTATCGAAATTCATCCGGGAGCCACCATCGGTCGGCGATTCGTGATCGACCACGGCAACGGCATCGTCATCGGTGAGACCGCCGAGATTGGCGATGACGTGCTCATTTTCCACCAGGTGACTCTGGGCTCACGCGAGTCTGTGCGTACCAAACGTCACCCCACCATCGGTAACTCGGTCGTCATCGGAGCCGGTGCCAAAATCATCGGAAACATCAAGATCGGCGATAACTCGCTGGTTGGCGCAAACGCTGTGGTTTCCAAGAACGTTGGCGAGTACTCAACCGTGGTTGGAATAAACCAGATTCGCCACTCGGTGGGCAGCTACCTCATCTAGTAGGCACCGGGGATTTGCCCCTAGAGGCAACCGCAGTGGTCACCGCGCCCGAGCAGCCTAGGCCTGGCGCAGCCAGCGAACCTCGTACGGTGCCAGCATCAGGCCCTCGCCCAACCAAAGCTGCTGTCCGGTTAGTTCGTCCACCAGGTTGCCGCCAAATCCCGCAAGCTCGTCCGCGCCGATGAATCGGTTCTGCTCGTTCAGGTTGTAAACCTGAACCAGATTGCCGGCCGGGTGGAAGCGCTCGAAGATTGCGATGCCCTGGCCGCGACCGGCCCGCACCTTTGAGGCCACTCCCGCGTGAAGCGAAGTAAGGCGCTTGCGGGTCTCAATCAACCGCTGCATGCGGTGACGAATCTGACCGGCAACCGAGTGACCAAGCTCCCCCGCTGCGGCCGCATCGGCGGTGACCCAGTCCATGGCGGGGCGGTGCAGCCAGCGGTTGTCTTCCGCCTTGGCGGGGTCGTTCACGTAACTGTCATCGTTGAACAGGCCGATCTCGTCGCCCATGTATATGAGCGGAATACCACCGAAGCCAAAGATCATCGAGTAGGCGCAGATGTAGCGGTCGATGGCCCGCTGCAGTCTTGCGGCATCTCCTGAACCCAGGGCAACCTCGATGCCGGCCAGGCTGGCGGCGGTTCCCGAGGTGCGGCGCTCGCCGGAAACAGCGTCGGTCTGGAAGTCGGCACCGCGGGCATCGGAGCCGTAGAACTTACCCGTGAAGTAGTCCGCCAAAAACATGCGGTGCTCGTGACCGCTGAAGCCCAGGCGGGCGGCGTCCATATCATCGATGGCCCAGCCAATATCGTCGTGGCATCGCAGGTAGATTCCCCAGGCAGTGTTGGATGGCAGGGCCTTGAAGCGGCTTAGCGAGAGCTCCATCAGGCGCGCGTCCTTGGCGGCGATGGCGCTCCAGATCTGCACCATGAGCGAGTTGTGGTACGCGAGGTCCGATACCTTGCCTGAGCGCTGGCCCTCGCCGAGGTAGGCGCCTACCTGGGATGGGCCTACGATTGCCTCCGCCTTGAATATCAGCGATGGGCAGAGGATGCGTGCGAAGGCTCGAAGCGCCTGCGTGATGGCGTGCACCTCCTCCTGGTTCTGGCAGTTGGTGCCGAGGCGCTTCCAGATGAACGCGATTGCGTCCAGGCGCAGGCAGTCAACGCCGTGGTTGGCCAGGTTTCCGATGATGTCCGCGAACTCGCAGAAGACGTTAGGGTTGGCCCAGTTGACGTCCCACTGGTAGCTGTTGAACGTGGTCCAGACCCAGCCGTGCACGCCGTCATCCCAGGTGAAGTTTCCCGGGGCAAAGTCGGGGAACACCTCAGGCAGGGTTGCCTCGTACTGGTCCGGCATGTGGCGGTCCGGGTAGATGTAGAAGTAGTCGCGGTAGTGCGGGTCTCCGGCCTTTGCCTTCTCCGCCCACTCGTGCTCCAGCGCAACGTGGTTCAGCACCAGGTCTAGGGTTAGCGAAATGCCGTTGGAGTGCAGCTTCTTGGCGGTGCTCTTTAGCTCAGCCATGGTGCCCAGGTCCTCGCGCAGCGTGCGGTAATCCATCACTGCGTAGCCGCCATCGTTGGCGCCGGGGCGAGGCTTGAGGATTGGCATGAGGTGCAGGTAGCTCACACCGAGGCCGCGCAGGTAGTCAACGCGCTTGTTCAGCCCCCTGAGGTCTTTGTCGAACAGCTCGGTGTAGCAGACGTAGCCGATGGTGTCATTGCGCTGGAACCAGTCGGGGTTGAGCACGCGCTCGCGGTCGCGCTGCTGCAGGTCGGCGTCTCGGGCGGCGTGATTCTTGGCTACCACCTCGATGAGCTTGGGCACGATGTAGCCCACGTCATAGGCGCCAGCCAGGCCATCGATGAGGTCTGCGCCCCAGCGATCGAAGCGGTCCAGCACGTCCTGAGCACCGCGTGAACGGGTTCCGATCAGTTCTGTCAGCTGGATTCTTGCTGCCTCGAAAATGCCGTTATCCGCCATGAACCGCCCCTTGTTTGCTTGGTATTAGGGCAAGTTTAGGGCTCGCCTCAAAGCACTGAGAGCGCTTACAGCCAATCTTTATCGAGCGGTTATCAAACCGGTACATTTTGGGTTTGAAAACCAGTTTTTTGGTGGAAGCGGTTACGGCTCGAGCGCCCCCTCTAGCATTGTTTTCATGCAGGAATCAGGCTTCATTTCACTTCAAAACCTCACCGATGTTCGCGTGACCGAGAACGGCATTTTGGCCAACCTCGAGCACGAGCAGCTTCGGGTAGACGTAATCAAGGCCGGCCTGCTTCGCTTCAAGATCAGCCGCGGCGGCGAGTTTGATGAGTCCCCCACGCATGCCCTCGCTATCGAGCCAATTTCGGCCGCCAAGGCTGCCGGGGTTGACCGTGCGTTCAAGGTAGAACACAGCGATGCAACCGGCACGCTGACTCTAACCACCTCGGAGCTTGTGCTGAACCTTGAACTCAGGCCATTCGCCTTCAGGCTGAGTCGCCCAGATGGCACCTCGGTTGCCTCATCCCACGGCCCCGCCTACCGAATCCTCAACAACGACTGGTCCGTCTCCCGCTCCGCCGATGCTCTCGACGCCGTGTACGGACTCGGTGAGAAGACCGGCAGGCAGAACCGCCGAGGACGAGACTTCCACCTCTGGAACACGGACGTGCTCAACCCAAACGCCTCAGGCGAGTTTGCTAAGGCCCACTCGGGCACGCACCCGCGGGCCGACAACACCTCCACAGAGTTCGACCCGTACTACGTTTCCATCCCCTTCTTCCACCACCAGGACGCCGTGACGGGTCACGTCTCGGGTGCGTTCATCGACAACGGCTACCGCGGCTACTACGACTTCACGGCGGAGGATCACTTCCGCATCGCATTCAGCGGCGGACAGTACACCGAGTACTTCTTCGCCGGGCCATCGATGGCTGATGTGCTGAGCGACTACACCTGGCTCACCGGCCGCACCCAGTTGCCTCCGATCTGGGCGCTCGGCTACCACCAGTGCCGCTGGAACAACTACTCCCAGCAGGACGTGCTCGACCTCGCCGCCAAGCACCGCGAGCTGGACATCCCGGTAGACACGCTCTGGCTGGACATCGACTACATGGATGGCTACCGCGTGTTCACCTGGAACAAGGAGCAGTTCCCGGACGTCACATCAATGCTGGAGCAGCTGCGCTCCGAGGGCATTCGCGTGATCACCATCATCGACCCTGGCGTGAAGTACGACCCTGGTTACGAGGTGTTCGACTCTGGTTTGGAACGCAACGTCTTCTGCCTAACCAAGGGCGGCGACATCTACATCGGTCAGGTTTGGCCCGGCAACACCGCCTTCCCAGACTTTGCAAACGCCGAGGCCCGCGAATGGTGGGGTGACCTGAACGCCAGGCACGTCGAGAGCGGCATCGCTGGAATTTGGAACGACATGAACGAGCCGGCTACG
>JBJTNC010000021.1:0-2919 GCA_046073865.1 Micrococcales bacterium
CCTGGTTCTGGTTGGTCCTTCCGGTTGCGGTAAGTCCACCACCCTGCGCATGCTCGCTGGCCTCGAGGACGTAAACGAGGGTCGAATCCTCATCGGAGACCGCGATGTAACCGACGTAGCCCCTAAGGACCGCGACATCGCAATGGTCTTCCAGAACTACGCTCTTTACCCACACATGACCGTTGCCGAGAACATGGGCTTCGCCCTGAAGATCGCCGGCGTCAACAAGGACGAGCGCGCTCAGCGTGTTCTCGAGGCCGCAAAGATCCTCGACCTCGAGCCTTACCTGAGCCGCAAGCCAAAGGCTCTCTCCGGTGGTCAGCGTCAGCGCGTTGCCATGGGTCGTGCCATCGTTCGTAACCCACAGGTGTTCCTCATGGACGAGCCACTGTCCAACCTGGACGCCAAGCTCCGCGTGCAGACCCGCACCCAGATCGCTTCGCTCCAGCGTCGTCTCGGCGTAACCACCGTTTACGTTACCCACGACCAGGTTGAGGCAATGACCATGGGTGACCGCGTGGCCGTTCTCAAGGACGGTCTGCTGCAGCAGGTTGACACCCCACGTAACCTCTACGAGCGCCCTGCAAACGTATTCGTTGCAGGCTTCATCGGCTCGCCAGCCATGAACCTCCTCCAGCTTCCAATCGTTGACGGCGGCGTTGCATTCGGCGACACCGTAATCAAGGTTGAGCGCGACATTCTGGCCAAGACCAACGCTGGCAAAATCACCGTCGGTATCCGCCCAGAGACCCTGGACGTAAGCCACGGCAAGGGCATCGATGTTGAGCTTGACGTTGTTGAGGAGCTTGGAGCAGACGGCTTCGCCTACGGAACCACCACCATCGATGGCGTCGCTACCGAGATCGTTTCGCGCGTTCACGGCACCGAGCACCCACACGCAGGTGACAAGATCAAGCTCAACGTTGGCGAGGGAATCATCCACCTGTTCGACGTGGAGTCGGGCGCTCGCCTCAACTAGTTGAATCTATTGTGACTTCCGCACTGGAAATCACGGCTGCCACGGTAGAACCGGCTCTGCTGGATCTACCGTGGCATTTGCCGTTAGAGGACTGGCCGTCCGAGAACATCGCCGCCCTGCCCAAGGGACTCAGCCGTCACACGGTTCGCTTTGCCCACCTGGGCGACTATGTGATCGCCATCAAGGAGACACTGCCCGAGCTGGCGCTTCGCGAGTACGAGATGCTGAAGAATCTCGGCAAACTCGATGTTCCGTGCGTGGAGCCATTCGCAATCATCAACGGACGCACCGATGCGAGCGGCGAACCGCTGCTCTCGGTGCTAATCACCCGACACCTCAAGTTCTCACTCCCCTATAGGGCCATGTGGAGCCAGGGACTCCGCCAGGAAACCGCCACGCGACTCGTGGACGCCCTAGCACTGCTTCTCGTGCGCTTGCACATCGCGGGCTTCTTCTGGGGCGATGTGAGCCTGTCAAACACGCTTTTCAGGCGCGACGCGGGGCGTTTCGCCGCCTACCTTGTGGATGCCGAGACCGGACACCTCTACGACAGGGGGCTCTCCAATGGCCAGCGCGAGAATGACCTCGAGATTGCGCGCGTTAACATCGCCGGCGAACTGCTGGACCTCATGGCTTCCGGACACGCCGCACCCGGCGTAGATCCCGTAGCCATCTCGGAGCGAATCGTGACCGCGTACCGCGAGCTGTGGGCCGAACTCACCGGTGTTCAAATCATCGGTCAGGATGAGCGCTGGAAGATCAGTCAGCGCGTGAAGCGCCTGAACGAACTCGGCTTCGACATCGAGGAGTTGGCAATCACGGCCAGCGCGGGCGGGCGTGAGGTCAAGATTCAGCCCAAGGTGGTTGATGCCGGTCATCACAGCCGTCGCCTGCTGCTGCTAACCGGCCTTGACGTAGAAGAGAACCAAGCGCGCCGCCTCCTGAACGACCTGGACCAGTACCGGGTTGAACACAGCAGGCTGGGCGCGGACGAAGAGGTTCTGGCACACGAGTGGCTGAGCCACAGCTTCGAACCCGTGATTCTCGCGATTCCACGAGACATGATGGGCAAACTAGAGCCCGCCGAGGTGTACCACCAGGTGCTGGAGCACCGCTGGTACATGAGCGAAAAGGCCGGTCAAGACGTGGCGATGGCCAAGGCGGTCCAAGACTACATAGTGAATGTGCTGGCCAAACGCCGAGACGAAGAAGCGCTGATTATGCCCAACGCCACCGACGACTTCACGCTGCCCACCCCTGTGCCAACCGGCACCATCACCGTCATCGATGACGACGAGATTGACTGGCGAGACCTGGTCTAGCTCCAGGTGATAGCGAAACCCGTAAGCCAAAGGACCTCTGGGTTTCGCGCCTACTGCCTAGCGCTTACCGCGACGGCTGGAGATTTCGTACAGCGCAACCGAGGCCGCGATACCCGCGTTTAGGCTCTCGGTTGTGGCGCTGATTGGAATGCTCACCACGGCGTCGCAGTTCTCCTGAACCAGACGCGAGAGACCCTTGCCCTCGGAACCAACAACCACAACGAGAGGCTCGGTGGCCAGGTTTAGATCTGGCAGGCTTACGGTGCCCTCGCCATCGAGGCCGATGACGAACAGGCCGCGGCGCTTGAACTCCTTGAGAGTGCTGGTGAGGTTACCGGCGAGCGCTACTGGAACACGAGCGGCGGCACCGGCGGAGGTCTTCCAAGCCGATGCGGTTACACCTGTGGAGCGACGCTGCGGAAGAACCACTCCCTGACCACCAAAGGCGGCCACGGAACGGATGATGGCGCCTAGGTTGCGAGGATCGGTGATGCCGTCGAGGGCGACGATAAGCGGAACCTGGTCGCGGTCGAGAATCTTGTCGAGCAGCTCCATAGGGTGCTCGTAGTTGTAGGGCGGCACCTGGAGCGCAATGCCCTGGTGCACGGCATCCATGCC
>JBJTNC010000022.1:0-8083 GCA_046073865.1 Micrococcales bacterium
GGCCGGTATCTCCGCGCCTCGCACCGGATGGGTCCAGACTGGCACTATCAACGAGACAGTCCTCACTCAAATTGCCAGAGACGGAATCGCAGAGGTCGCCGATACTCTTCCCGCGTCTGTAGGTGGCCCAATCGCGGCTCGAATTCGCGGTGAAATCTGGGGTAGGGGAATTGCCTCCGAGCCTAAAATTCCAACCGGAGCCGCATTTGCAATCGCGGGCCTCGGCTTCCTAACCGAGGGCGAGGGAGTTGAGATTTACTCGGCGGATGGCTGGGTTCGACTCAGTGCAGAGCACGGGCACGTTCTGACTAAGGTTGCCAGACACCTGTAGACGCCCCCACCCGCCCTGACCTCTGGTGCCGACTAGGCCTCAAAGGTGTTGAGCATGCTTTGGGCGGCTCGCTCAAGGTAGGACCAGAGCTCGGCCTCGAGTAGCGGCGGCAACTGAATCCGAGTAACCGCCTGGCGCATGTGACCCAACCAGCGATCCCTGGCATCGGGGTTTATCTTGTATGGGCTGTGACGCATCCTCAACCGGGGGTGTCCGCGAAGCTCCTGGTAGGTGGTTGGTCCACCCCAGTACTGCTCCAAAAACAGCTGCATTCGCTCGGCGGCCGGACCAAGATCCTCCGGATACATGGGGCGAAGCACCTCGTCCGAGGCTATGCCCTCGTAGAAGTACTCCGTCAGGCGACGAAATGTCTCCTTGCCGCCAACGGCCTCGTAAAAACTGCCGCCCAGCCTCTGTCCGTCGGTTCCGTTGATTCGGATGGTCTCGTCCGCCACGCAGCTACCCGCTACTTGCCAACAAAGATGGTGGGGCGGCTACTTGCCATGGCGATGCCAGCTTCGTCGAGGGCTCGCTTGAGCTCGCCGCGTAGGTCGCGTGCCAGATCGTCAGACTTGCCAAACTTGGTCTTCTGCACCACTCGGATGACCAACTGGTCTCCCGTGAGCAGATGAACCCCCAAAACCTCGGGTTCGCCCATGACCTTGGCCGTGTTGTGTGGCTCGGTGGCAACCTTAGCGGCTACGCCATCGATGATGGCCTTTGCCCTCTCTAGGTCAACTCCGTAGTCAAGAGCCACGTCAACAACCGCACGCGACCAACCCTGCGAATGGTTTCCAACGCGAAGGATTTCGCCGTTGCGCACGTACCAAAGGATGCCGTCAACGTCGCGCACCTGCGTCACCCGGAGGCCAACCGACTCGACGGTTCCAGATATCTCGCCAAGATTCACCGTGTCGCCAACGCCGTACTGGTCCTCGGAGACAATGAACAGGCCGCTGATTAGGTCCTTGATGAGCGACTGCGCGCCGAAACCGATACCGGCACCGACGAGTCCGGCTCCCGCGGCCAACGCACCGATGGCGACTCCCAGTTCGCTCAGCACCATGGTGAGGGCCAGTGTGAAGACAGTCCAGGTGATGAAGTTGTTCAGCACCGATGCCATGGTGCGGGTGCGCTGCACCAGACGAGCGTTTGCCAGCGGGCTGATTTCACCGCCCAGGTGCGGGTTTAGCTTGAGCTTGACTCGGGCTCCGGCCTCAACCGAGCTCACCACGCGGCGAACCACAAGCTTCAGGGACCAGCGAACCAGCAGAGAGCCAATGACGATGAGTACGATGCGGATGAGGACGTGCCACTGGTTCCAGAAGGTGGAGAACCAGTCGGAGGCTACCGCGGTGACAGTGTGCATTAGGAATCCGATCCGTGCTTGTCCATGGCCTGAGCGGCGATCGCGCGCTCCAGAATTCCGAGGTTTTCCTTGATGAGCCTGCGGAGGGTGTGGTCGGCCTTCGCGTTTCGCTCCAACCAGCGCTTGGTCTGGTTAGCCAGGTCACGGTTGGCCAGTGCAAACGGGTAGAGCCCAAACAGGATGTACTCGGCCATCTTGTAGGTCTTGTTCTCAAACACGTACTTCACGTCATTGAAGTACTGCTCCACAAAGCTGTCCAGCATGGCTGGGCTCGTGGTGCGGTTGAATGCGTATGCGGCTGCCATCACCTCGGCGTTCGACCAGTCCTTGGTGTGAACCAGTCTGTGCCAAACGGCCTTCTTGGCCTCCAGGTTTCCAAGTGCACCGCGGGCTGCTGCTGCTCCCGCGAGCCCGTTAGCGGTGTTGTCAAGAGCCAGCTCGGCATCGATGGCTGCAGAGTCCACGGCGTTGTTGGTGGCAAGGCCCGCCAGCAGTTCCCACTTGAGGTCTGCCGACAGCTCTAGTCCAGCTAGCTTTCGGCTGCCGTCGTGCAGGCCGCGAAGGATCTCTGCCTGCTCTGCACTTCGGGCCAGTCGCGCGAAGTTGAGCACCAGCTGGAGCTGCATGTCGCTGCCGGCCTCTGCCTTCTCGGCAAGTATCCAGAGGCGAGCGGCAACCTCGACGATGCGCTCGTTGCGTCCCTTGGGAACCAGGTAGTACTGGGCAAAGTGGCGCAGCTGGTTAAACATGGTGGTAACCAACATGCTCTGGTCCTCGGTGGCAATGTGGTCCAGCACCAGGTTGATGAAGTCGCTCGGTGCAACCAGTGCGTCGTGGGCGGCATTCCAGACGGCAACCCAAACCTGGGCGCGGGCAAGCGAATCCTCAAACTTGCTCAGGTTCTCAAGGGCAAAGGCGTAAGAGGTCTTGTCCAGTCGAACCTTGGCGTAGGAGAGGTCATCGTCGTTGAGCAGGATAAAGTCCGGGCGCTGGTGACCAACAGCCTCGGGAACCTGGGCAACCGCGGAATCGATCTCCGCCTCAAACTGGTTGGTTCGCACCACGCGTCCATCGATGAGGTTGTAGAAACCAACCCTGATGTGGTGAGCGCGAATGGTTGGATAGTCAGCAGCCGCACCCTGGGTTATGGCGAAGCCAAGGATCTTGCCGTCGCCATCGGTGGTGAGGGCGGGGGAGAGGGTGTTGACACCGGCGGTCTCCAGCCACTGCTCAGCCCAACCGGAGAGGCTGCGACCACTCGCGGCCTCCAGCTCCGAAAGGAGGTCCTGAAGAACGGTGTTACCCCAGGCGTGCTTGCGGAAGTAGTTGCCAACTCCTGCGACAAACTTGTCCTGACCCACGAAGGCAACTAGCTGCTGCAGGGCGCTGGCGCCCTTGGCGTAGGTAATGGCGTCGAAGTTGGCCTCAACGTCCTTCAGGTTATTGATGGGGTCAACGATGGGGTGGGTTGTTGGAAGCTGGTCCTCGGTGTAAGCCCAGAGCTTCTCCTGTGCGCAGAAGGTGGTCCAGGCGTCCTTGAACTCGGTAACCTCTGCGGTACACCACTCAGAGATGTACTCCGCGAACGACTCGTTCAGCCAAAGGTCATTCCACCAGCGCATGGTGACCAGGTTTCCAAACCACATGTGGGCCAGCTCGTGCAGGATGGTGATGGCGCGGCGCTCGTGAAGGGCAATCGGCTGCTGGCTGCGGAAGATGTACTTCTCGTTGTAGGTGACGCAGCCGGCGTTCTCCATGGCGCCCATGTTGTATTCGGGGGTGTAGATCTGGTCGTATTTGTCGAACGGGAACTCAACGCCAAACTTCGATTCGTAGAAGGCAACACCCTTTGCGGTGACATCCATCATGTACTCGGCCTCAACGTGGGCTGCCAGCGACTGTCGGCAGTAAACGCCCATAGGTACAACGCGGCCGTTCATCGTGGTGAGGGATCCGTGAACACCGTGGTAAGGCCCGGCAACAATCGCAGTGATGTAAGAGGAGATGCGAGGAGTGGACTCAAACTGCCACTTGCGCTTGCCGTCACCAACCAACGCGGTCTCACGCACCGGCTGGTTACCTATTACAGTCCAGGCCTCAGGCGCAGTAACCACGAAGTCGAAGATCGCCTTCAGGTCAGGCTGCTCAAACACTGCAAACATGAGACGGCTGTCGGCCGGCTCAAAGTGTGAGTAGAGGTAAACGTTGCCATCGACTGGGTCGACGAACCTGTGCAGGCCAATGCCGGTGTTGGTGTACTTGAACAGACCCTCAACAACCAGTTCGTTGCTTGCCTGCAGGTTGGAGAGCGTGATTCGGTAGCCGTCGTAAACCTCGGCCGGATTCAGGTCAACCCCGTTCAAAGTGACGCGGGTGAGGCTGTGCGCCATCGCATCGATGAAGGTGCCTGCGCCAACCCTGTTTGCCGTGAACGAAACTCGGGTGCCTGACCAGTAGGTTTCGGTATCCGAACCGGAGAGGTCAAGCTCCACTCGGTAGTTGCTTACTTCGATGAGAGCCGAACGCTCTTCCGCCTCGATGCGGGTGAGGTTTTCGCCAGACAAAACTGCTCCTGATTACTAGGGGGCTGAATACATCAACTAGCCTAATAGCAGGCGTTTTTGAAGGAGCCACCTTGCGATTCAAGCAAACCCCCGCGGTAGTAGCCAGTCTGGTGTACGGCATCGCTCTTGTGCTGAGCTTCCTGGTCTTTCTCCTCATCGGTTCACCCGAAAAGGCATTCCTTTTTGCCCAGTATGTTGCCGCACTTCTGCTCATGCCTACCTGGGTACTGCTGCTCGTGGCGGGGCTGCTAACTAAGAAGCGCGGCAAAAACCAAAGATTCGCTATCCAGGCAGGCGCAATCACCGCGATTGCGCTCGCTGTCGGGGCGTTCATTAACTCCGCGAAGGCCGATTTTGCTGCCTCTGGAAAGGTTGATGCCAAGGCACTCGCTACCTTCGTTTCAACCTTCACAACACTCGACGCAACGTACGTCGTTACGGCCTTGGTAGCGCTGAGCATCACCTACTTCGTTATTTTCCGTAAGCCTGAACTCCAAACCACAGTGGGCAGCGACTACGGAGTGCCACCGCGCGAGGCGGCATCCAAGGCGAAGCCAACCCGCCCCGCCCCACCGCAAAAGCCAAAGAGGAACAAGTAATGCGAATCCACATCGCAACCGACCACGCCGGACTAGACCTTTCCCACTTCCTGAATCAAGAGCTAAGCAAGCAGGGGCACGAGGTAATCGATCACGGGCCAACCAGCTACGACCCGCTAGACGATTACCCCAGCTTCTGCATCAATGCGGCGCTCGCCGTGGTGGCAGACCAGCAGTCGGGCGTCAAAGCGCTGGGTATTGTCCTCGGCGGCTCCGGCAATGGTGAGCAGATTGCGGCAAACAAGGTCAAGGGCGTGCGCGCCGCACTGGTTTGGAACCACTCCACCGCCGTTCTGGCACGCCAGCACAACGATGCCAACGTCATCGCGGTGGGAGCCCGCCAGCACGAGCAGTCCGAGGTCCTCGCTCTAATCGAGGCATTCGTGGCCGAACCATTCAGTCAAGATGAGCGCCATGTGCGCCGTATCGGCAAAATTGCTGCCTTCGAAAACTCGGGCGAGATTCTGTAGCGATGCCAGAGGGACACACCGTTCACAGGACAGCCGATGCCTTCAACCAGGCGTTTGCTGGGAAGCGAATCTGGATTGATTCGCCACAGGGCAGATTCCTGGGGGCATCCGTTCGTGTCTCCGGTCAGGTTCTGGTCCGTGCCAGCGCCATCGGCAAGCAGATGTTCATCGAGTTCGATAACGGGCTCTTCGTGCGCATTCACCTCGGCATCTACGGTAAGTGGCAGTGGCACGAGAAGATCCGCGAATCTGGCCTGCTCGACCAGCGCGTCGTAGGCGAGGTCAGGGCAAGGTTTTACGATCAGGACACGCTCGCCGAACTTCGCGGGCCAACAGTGTGCGAGGTCATCAACTCGGCTGAGGTTTCAGCCATTCAAGACCGGCTCGGTCCCGATCCGCTAAACCCCGACCCAACGGGGGTCGAGTGTGAGAGGTTTGTGAACCGGGTTCGAAAGTCCACCCAGTCCATCGCGGCGCTGCTCATGGATCAGTCTGTAATCAGCGGTATTGGCAACGTGTACCGTGCTGAGATTCTCTACCGCGCTGGGCTGGACCCATACAAGCCCGGGTCCTCGCTAACGGTGACCCAGCTTCGTGAAATCTGGGATGACGCGGTGCGTCTCCTTGCCGTTGGCGTGCGGGCGGGAATGATGATTACCCGCGATGAGCTGATGCACAAACGACCCAATAAGGCCGACCGAAACCACGTCTATAAGCGCGAGGGACAGGAGTGCCGCGCCTGCGGTACCACGGTCTCGATTGCCATTCTTGCGGGGCGCAAGCTCTACTGGTGCGCCGGCTGCCAGCACTAGCTCCTAACCGTTAAAGCAAAACCGCCAGACTTTCGCCTGGCGGTTTTTGCTTGTCGGTTTGTCTCAGACGAACCAACACCTTGAAGGTTTATTCGGTTTGTCTCAGACGAACCAACATCTTGAAGGTTTATTCGGTTTGTCGGAGACGAACCCATATACGGAGAGCGGATGACGGGAATCGAACCCGCACCATCAGTTTGGAAGACTGAGGCTCTACCATTGAGCTACATCCGCACTAGAGATACTTTAGCGGAAAAAGTTTGGGCAAAACTCCCGCATTGGTGAACTTGCGTCAACTCTTTGGGATAGACTAACTGAGGTTGTTTCGAGGACCCAACATTAGAACTCTGAGAAACGCACCGGGATGTAGCGCAATTTGGTAGCGCACCTGTTTTGGGTACAGGGGGTTGCAGGTTCAAATCCTGTCATCCCGACAATCTGGGGAATCGGTGGATTCACTGATTCTTGAAAGAGAAATCGCCGGGCGTTAGCCAGGCAAAGCGGCTCGCAGAAATGCGAGCCTTCTTTTTAGGAGAAGACGTTGACTGGAAACGTTGAGCGCATTAAGCCAACCCGCGTCAAGATCAGCTTTGACGTAACCCCTGAGCAGCTCAAGCCTTCGCTTGACCACGCTTACGAGCACATTGCCAAGGATGTAACCATTCCTGGCTTCCGTCCAGGCGCCAAGGTGCCGGCAAAGGTTCTGGAGGCCCGCGTTGGCCGCCCAGCCATCCTCGGTCACGCCATCAATGACGCCCTGGATGACTTCTACCGTCAGGCTCTTGATGCCCACAAGCTGAGCCCAATCTCGCAGCCTCAGGCCAACGTAACCCAGACTCCAGACGAGAACACCTACGAGGGCAACCTGCAGTTCGAGATCGAGGTTGAGGTTCGCCCCGAGTTCAAGCTCCCTGACTACAAGGGTCTGAAGATCACCGTTGACGAGGTCAAGGTTGCACCAATCGAGGTTGACACCGAGCTCGACAACCTGCGCGCACGCTTTGGCAGCCTGAAGGCCGTTGAGCGCGCCGCCAGGAACAACGACTTCGTCACCATCGACCTGGTGGCCACCCTTGACGGCGCCCAAGTGGACGCCGCTCAGAACATCTCGTACCAGATTGGTTCCGGCAAGTTGCTTGACGGCATCGACGAAGCGCTGGACACCCTCACCGCTGGTGAGACCACCACTTTCAAGACCAAGCTGGCCGGTGGCGAGCACGCAGGTAAGGAGGCCGAGGTCTCGGTCACCCTTACCGCCGTGAAGGAGCGCGAGCTTCCTGCTCTGGACGACGCCTTCGCACAACTGGCTTCGGAGTTCGACACCCTGGCCGAGCTCAAGACCAACCTCGAGAAGCAGATCGGCGAGAACAAGGTTTACGAGCAGAGCATTCAGGCTCGCGACCTAGCCGTTGAGATGCTCATCGATGCAGCCAAGGTGCCAGTGTCCGAGGAACTGGTTCTGGCAGACGTCAACCGTCACCTCGAGGGCGAGGGTCGCCTAGAGGATGCCGAGCACCGCAAGGAAGTTACCGAGCAGTCGAACAAGGGATTCCAGTCGCAGATGCTGCTGGACGCAATCGCGGAGGCCGAGCAGGTTAAGGTGAACGAGCAAGAGCTGCTTCAGTACCTGTTCATGACCGCTCAGCAGTACCAGATGGACCCTAACGAGTTCATCCGCACCATCGATGAGCAGGGTCAGATTCCTGCGTACGTGGCCGAGCTGGCTCGCCGCAAGGCCCTGTCCGCTGTGCTGGAGACCGCAGTCGTCACCGACAAGAAGGGCAAGGCAGTTGACATCACCGGTTTCCTTGGAACCGGTATGGAGAGCGCCGACGAGGACCACGAGGGTCACAACCACTAGTCGAAGTTTGAAGATCGGCCCCCGGGAGCAGTCTCGGGGGCCGATTTCTTGCTTAGGGCGAACAGTGGCGCGTCGCG
>JBJTNC010000023.1:0-3182 GCA_046073865.1 Micrococcales bacterium
CTTAAGCCGGTTCACCGCCGCGTGCTCTATGCAATGTATGACGGCGGATACCGCCCAGACAAGCAGTTCTCAAAGTGCTCGCGCGTCGTGGGCGACGTGATGGGTCAGTACCACCCGCACGGTGACAGCGCCATTTACGACACCCTGGTTCGCCTGGTCCAGGACTGGAACCTGCGCTACCCGCTGGTGTCCGGTCAGGGAAACTTCGGATCCCCCGGAAACGACCCCGCTGCGGCCCCCCGTTACACCGAGTGCCGCATGGCGCAGCTGGCCATGGAGATGGTTCGCGACATCGATGAAGACACGGTTGACTTCCAAGACAACTACGATGGCCGCACCCAGGAACCAACCATCCTGCCGAGCCGCTTCCCAAACCTCCTGGTAAACGGATCCATCGGTATCGCAGTTGGTATGGCCACCAACATTCCGCCGCACAACCTGCGTGAGGTCTCCGAGGCCGCCCTCTGGTACCTGGAGAACCCTGACGCCGACCGCGAGACCATGCTCGAGGCCTTCATGGCGCGAGTAAAGGGCCCGGACTTCCCAACCGGTGCAACCATCCTCGGCAAGAAGGGCATCCAAGATGCCTACCGCACCGGCCGCGGCTCAATCACCATGCGTGCCGTAGTGAACGTGGAAGAAATCCACGGACGCGTCTGCCTGGTTGTGACCGAGCTGCCTTACCAGGTGAACCCGGACAACCTTGCCCTCAAGATCGCGGAGCTCGTCAAGGAGGGCCGCCTCACCGGCATCGCCGACATCCGTGACGAGACCTCTGGCCGCACCGGCCAGCGCCTGGTGATTGTGCTGAAGCGCGACGCCGTAGCACGCGTTGTTCTGAACAACCTCTACCGTCACACCCAGCTGCAGGAAAACTTCGGCGCCAACATGCTGGCGCTGGTTGACGGCGTCCCTCGCACCCTCAGCCTGGATGGCTTCATCACCAACTGGGTGAGCCACCAGATCGAGGTAATTGTTCGCCGCACCCAGTTCCGCCTGCGCAAGGCAGAGGAGCGCGCACACATTCTGCGCGGCTACCTAAAGGCACTCGATGCTCTCGACGCCGTGATTGCCCTCATTCGCAAGAGTCCAACTGCGGACGCCGCCCGCGATGGCCTGATGGAGCTGCTCTCCATCGATGAGCTACAGGCCCGCGCCATCCTCAACATGCAGCTGCGTCAGCTGGCCGCACTCGAGCGCCAGAAGATTGTGGACGAGGCAGCCGAGCTCGAGGCGCTCATTGTTGATTACAAGACCATCATCGCCGACCCTGTTCGCCAGCGCACCATCGTGTCTGAGGAACTGACCGAGATCGTTGCCAAGTTTGGTGACGACCGCCGCTCGCAGATCATCGCGGGCTTTGATGGCGATGTTTCCGAGGAAGACCTCATTCCAGAGGAGGAGATGGTGGTCACCGTTACCCGCGGCGGCTACATCAAGCGCACCAAGAGCGACAACTACCGCCAGCAGCACCGCGGTGGCAAGGGCGTGAAGGGTGCAAACCTGCGAGCCGATGACATTGTGGACCACTTCTTTGTGACCACAACGCACCACTGGCTGCTGTTCTTCACCAACAAGGGTCGCGTTTACCGCGCCAAGGCCTACGAGGTTCAGGAAGCCGGCCGCGACAGCAAGGGTCAGCACGTGGCAAACCTGCTTGCCATGCAGCCGGACGAGCAGATCGCCGAGATCCTGGACATTAAGGACTACGCCCAGGCCCCATACCTGGTGTTGGCCACCAAGGCCGGTCTCGTCAAGAAGACCGCGCTCGACGCCTACGACACCGCGCGAAGCGGTGGAATCATCGCAATCAAGCTGCGTGAGGAAGACGAACTGGTATCGGCGCTGCTGGTATCAGAGGAAGACGACCTCCTGCTGGTGAGCCGCAAGGGTATGAGCATCCGCTTCAGTGGCTCCGATGACAGCCTGCGTCCAATGGGCCGCGACACCAGCGGAAACATCGGCATGAACTTCCGAGACGAGGACTACCTGCTGGCGGCAACCGTCATCAAGGATGAGGGCTACGTCTTTGTTGTCACCGAGGGTGGCTACGCCAAGCGAACCAGCGTTGATCAGTACCGCATCCAGAACCGAGGCGGCATTGGAATCAAGGTTGCCAAGCTCGAGGAGAAGCGCGGAGACCTGGTTGGCGCCATCATCGTGGCGGAAGACGACGAGGTACTCGTGGTTCTCGAAAGCGGCAAGGTTGTTAGAAGCGCAGTGGCAGAAGTGCCGGCGCGAGGCCGCGACACCATGGGTGTGGTTTTCGCAAAGTTTAGTGAAGATGACCGCATTATTGGACTTGCGCGCAACACAGAGCGTAATTTGGAATCTCAGGGTGCGGAAGGCGAATCTGCCGAAGCCGAAGAGCCCACCGATGAAAGCACCAGTGAGGAGTAACGATGACCAGCATCGTTGAAAAGGTAAAGCGCCGCCGCAGTGGATCAACCGGCAAGCAGGTGAAGCTGAACCTGGTGAACATTAACTTCTGGTCGGCTGTGAAGGTTGGATTCACCGTTCAGATTGCTCTGGCAATCGCCAACATCGTTGGATTCTTCGTGCTCTGGCTCGTGCTCTCCAACACCGGTTTGTTCAGCAGCCTCAACGGAGTACTAAACGCGGTGGTTGGCGGCAACGCCGGCTCCAACGTTCAGCAGCAGCTGAGCCTGCCGCGCACCATGTCGTTTGCCGTTGCACTCAGTGCCTTCAACATCGTGGTGGGAACAATTCTCGCCGGTGTTGGCGCAGCCATTTTCAACGTCATCGCCAGGATCATCGGCGGCGTGAGCGTGGGCTTCACCAACAACCAGTAATCTCGGTTTGTGTAACGGAGCCAATTTACGGTAAAGTCGTAAAGGCTCTAAGGGCCTATAGCTCAGGTGGTTAGAGCGCTTCACTGATAATGAAGAGGTCGGAGGTTCAAGTCCTCCTAGGCCCACTGGTAACTAAGGTAGACTTAGAAACCGAACGGGGACTTAGCTCAGTTGGTAGAGCACCTGCTTTGCAAGCAGGGGGTCAGGGGTTCGACCCCCCTAGTCTCCACAGCAAGAAAATCCCTCCCGGAAACGGGAGGGATTTTTGCTTTTTGTCCAGCTAGGGGGTTCTGCCGAAGCATATACATTTACTTGGAGCCGCTGGAATCAGCCTCCGATGCAACTGCACACCCGTTTCCTTGCGATGGC
>JBJTNC010000024.1:0-5772 GCA_046073865.1 Micrococcales bacterium
CAGCTATCTGAGCCTTTTGATGACGCCGGAGCAGGCCAACCTGATTGTTGGGGCTCTGCACCAAGCCGAGATCAGTCAGTTCAAGGCGAAGGACATACTGCGGGCCTCGGGGCTTGAGGCGCTGCCGGCAGACAACAGGCACGTGACCAAAGACCTAAAGAAGATCTCAAACGGCGACAGCCTTTCGCCAATTCTGCTGGTTCGTGGCGATGCTGCGGCGGGAGTGAGCCTGATTATTGCGGATGGCTACCACCGGGTGTGCGCCATCGAGGAATACGCAGAGGACCTCTGGATCCACTGCAAGATTGTTGGCTTGGACTAGCTAACAGCCTTAAGTGGCTAGACGTTGAAGCGGAACTCCACCACGTCGCCGTCTTGCATGACGTAGTCCTTGCCCTCCATGCGCACCTTGCCGGCGGCCTTGGCGTCGTTCATTGAACCGGCCGCCATCAGGTCGTTGAAGGATACGATTTCGGCCTTGATGAATCCGCGCTCAAAGTCGGAGTGGATGACTCCGGCAGCCGCTGGCGCCTTCCAACCCTTGCGGATGGTCCAGGCGCGAGCCTCCTTGGGGCCAACCGTCAGGTAGGTCTGCAGACCCAGGGTGTCGAAGCCGATTCGGGCCAGCTGGTCCAGACCACTCTCGTCCTGACCGAGCGATGCAAGCAGCTCGGCCGCCTCCGCTGGGTCGAGGTCGATCAGCTCGCTCTCCACCTTGGCGTCCAGGAACACGGCCTCGGCCGGTGCCACGAGGTCGGCGAGCGCCTTCTTCTTGGCGGCATCGGTGAGCACAGACTCATCCACGTTGAAAACATAGATGATTGGCTTTGCGGTTAGCAGACCCAGCTCCTTGATTGGAGTGAGGTCAACGTTGGTCTGGCTTAGCGGCTTGCCGGAGTCGAGTGCGGCGAGAGCCTCATCGATGGCGTCCAGGGCTGCAGGCTCCGCCTTCTTGCCCTTTACTTCCTTCTCGATGCGCGGACGAGCCTTGTTCAAGGTCTCCATGTCGGCCAGGATCAGCTCGGTGTTGATGGTCTCGATGTCGCTGGCGGCATCAACCTTGCCGTCAACGTGCACAACGTCGGTGTCGGTGAAGCCACGCACAACCTGAGCGATTGCGTCTGCCTCACGGATGTTGGCGAGGAACTTGTTTCCCAGACCTTCGCCCTCGCTGGCGCCGCGCACAATGCCGGCGATGTCAACGAACGAGACTGGTGCAGGGAGCAGGCGCTCGGAACCGTACATCTCGGCCAGCTTACCGAGGCGGGCGTCGGGCAGGTTCACCACACCAACGTTTGGCTCAATGGTGGCAAACGGATAGTTTGCAGCCAGAACGTTGTTCTTGGTGAGTGCGTTAAACAGGGTGGACTTGCCAACGTTGGGCAGACCGACGATTCCAATGGTTAGGGCCATGGGAAACAAGTTTAATTGACGGGTGCCAGTAGATTTCACCGCGATCGACTTTGAGACCGCCAACCACTCCCCCGCCAGCCCCTGCGCGGTGGGTCTTGTTAAGGTACGCGGCGGCAAGATTGTGGACGAATGGGCCACCGCTTTTCTGCCACCGATGGGCTACCGCGACTTTCATCCAGGCAACATTTCCATCCACGGAATCCACCCCTCAGACGTAGCCGATGGCCCGGACTGGCACGAGGTGCTGCCGGTGATGCTCGACTTCATTGGTGACGATGTTCTGGTGGCACACAACGCACCATTTGATATGGGCGTGCTTCGCGCCGCCGCGGAGGCCATCGATGTGGCGCTTCCCCAACTGGAGTATGCCTGCACGGTTCAGCTGAGCCGAAAGGCTTTTCCGGGCTTGGACTCACACCGGCTGCCGTCGGTTGCAATGCGGGTTGGGTTTGAAGAGTTCAACCACCACGATGCACTGGATGACTCCCGAGCCTGCGCGCATATTGTGATGTATCTGGCGCGCACCACCGGGGCCGAGGACATCGTGGAGATACTGCAATCCAACGGCCAGCGGCTAAAGCCACTGCTCAAACCGCTCACTGACTAAAAATGTCGCAGCTGTTTGCCATACTCGCTTCATGACCGAAATCATTTACGTTCTTGTAGGCGCTGCACTGGGCGGCCTTGCCGGCTTTTTCATTGGCGCTGGCCGCAACAAGTCTTCAGGCGGTGACTCCACCGCAGACCTGGCGGCGCGCCTGGCGGCTGCCGAGGCCATGGCCAGCGAGCGCCTGAACCAGATTGCCAGCCTGAAGGCCGACATCGAGAACCGCACTCTGAAGCACAAAGAAGAGAATGAACTTCTGCTCAAGCTAAAGCCAGTGGAGACCGTGCTCAGCGAAATGCAGCGCAAGGTTTCGGACATCGAAAAGCAGCGCGCGGACGAACTCGCGGCTCTGCAGACCTCGCTCAAGCACCAGGTTGATGCCACCGAGAAGCTTCGCGGCCAGACCAGCGCACTGGCCAAGGCAATGTCCAATAACCAGGACCGCGGCAAGTGGGGCGAGATCCAGCTTGAGCGCATTGTTGAAGCGGCGGGAATGATGAACCGCGTTGACTTCATAGTCCAGAACTCCACCACCGATGCCGCGGGTACCGCCATCAAGCCAGACATGGTGGTGAAACTGCCGGGCAATCGCTCGATTCCGGTGGACTCCAAGGTTCCGTTCAACGCCTACCTGGAGGCCATGAGCTTCGACGACATGACCAACCCTGAGCACGTGGCCAATCGCAAGCGGCTGATGGACAAGCACGTGGCAGATCTCCGCGGCCATGTGAGGACCCTGGGAACCAAGAAGTACTGGGAGGGTTTTGCCAACGCGGCAGACTACGTGGTTGCCTTCATTCCAAGCGAGAACCTCCTCGGTGCCGCTCTGGAACAAGACCCCACCCTGGGCGAGTTTGCCATTAGCAACAACGTTGTGCTGGCAACCCCAATGACCCTTTTCGCAACGCTGCAGGCCGTTGCGCTCACCTGGCAGAACACGGTTGATCAGGAGGCCCTCAACTCCGTGATTTCGCTTGGAAAGGACCTATTTGCCCGCCTAAAGGTTGTGGCAGAGCACGCAAATGCCGTTGGCAAGGCCCTGCACTCGGCTGGAGAGCACTACAACAAGTTCGTCTCAAGCATGGAGAGAAACCTGTTGACAACCGCGCGCGAGCTGAACAGCAAGGAGCAGGTTCAGTTTGGAATCACAGCCATTCCGGAGCTGCGCCAGATTGAAACACAGACCAACGAGTTCACGAAGGCCGAGCTTGCGATTGAAGAAGCCAAGCCCAACGATGAACCCGAGGGTGAATAGTTTCGGAAACCGTCGAAAACCTCTGCAATTCCGCCAAAATTCAACTGAATTCGCAGCACTACGGCTAACCCAAAAACCAGAAACAAGGCCGACACTGGCTATACTTTCTTAGAAGAGCGTGCCTACAAAGGTGTTTGCCGCACTGCATTCGCAGATTATTTAAGGCAGTTTCCAGAGTATTTTCGAGGAGTTCCTCATGACCGGCATGACCCAGAGGCCAACCGTCGTCACCCTCACCCCAGCGCCAGTTCTAGACCGAACCTATTTCGTTGAGACGCTGGTTCCAGGCGGAGTGAACCGGGCCGACGGCGTAGGCGAAGAACTTGCCGGCAAGGGAATCAACGTATCTCGCGGCCTCTCGCTGGCCGGAATCAACTCCCCGGCAGTTGTACCAGTGGGCGACGGCGACCCAGCCGTGATCACCCGCACCAAGAGCGACCACTTCGTGAAGCCTCTCTGGGTTGAAGGCACGCTTCGCGTCTCAACCACCATCATCGAGAACCACGGAACCACAACTCGCATCACCGAGCCACCGCGCGCGCTGACCGCCGAAGACTGGGCTGAGGTAATTGACCTCACCGAGCAGACCGTAATCGAGACCGGCTCCAAGTGGCTCGTGGTTGCGGGCGCACACCCAGCCGACAAGTACACCGGCGAGTTTCTCGACATGGGCCCACTGTTCGACCGCATGGACAAGATCGGTGTTCGCGTGGCACTGGACACCAGCGGAAAGCCGCTCAACACCTGGGCACGCAGCGGACGCGCAGCAATCATCAAGCCAAACGCCGAAGAGCTGGCCTCAGCAGTCGGTCGCACCCTCCGCACCGTGGGCGACGTCATCGACGCAGCCACCGAACTCTGCGAGCACGGCATCGAGGCAGTTCTGGCATCCATGGGCTCCGACGGCATCATCGCGGTAACCTGCGAGGGCGCCATCGGTGCACGCACCAACCCCGTGAAGGTTTCGAACACCGTTGGCGCTGGCGATGCAACCCTGGCCGGCTTCCTCTCCTACGTCTCCAGCCACCCGCTCGCCGA
The DNA here is from genome assembly GCA_046073865.1 of Micrococcales bacterium. Lineage (GTDB taxonomy): Bacteria > Actinomycetota > Actinomycetes > Actinomycetales > Microbacteriaceae > Rhodoluna. The sequence continues at coordinate 4,314 of JBJTNC010000024.1, forward strand.
AGGCGAAAAGGTGCTGGGCGTTGGCTTTGACGTGATCAACGGCATCAAGATGGCTGTTCGCTGGGGCGCAAAGAAAGTTCAGCAGCCAACCTCTGGGCTCGAGGACCTCAACGACCTACCGGAGTCGTTCCTGATCGAGACCCCAGACCGCGACAAGCTGCTCGACGAGCCGGCAGAGGCCTAGGCCTCAAACCATTCGCCAATAACCTGCGGGGCATCCAACTCGGAGTCGAGCACGTAAGTCTCAACAAACACGTCGCCGTCAGCCTCGCGCATTCCGCGTGCAAGAGGGCCATCGGTAAGGGCTGTGAGCACAAAGACAAAGCGCTCCCCCGAAGCCAGCTCGCTGAGCTCAAACTTGCGAGTCAGGTCGTAGCCCGCGGCCAGGGCGCCATCCATCTCAACCTGGGTGAGCGGCATTAGCCGCCCCTGCATGAAACCGCCGAGGGCCTGCACCGCGCAGGCGGTCACCACGCCCTCGGGATTTCCGCCAATGCCCAGCAGCATGTCAATGCCACTTCCGGGAGTTGCGGCCGCAACCGCCATCGCCACGTCGCCCTCGGCAAACGGCACCCAGTTGGCGCCCGTTGCCCTAATCCTGCGAATCAGCTCCTGGTTGCGCCCCTTGTCGATGACGGTCACGTTCAATTCCAACACAGGCTTTCCCAGCGCATCGGCCAGGAGCTCGATGTTGCGCTCCGGCTCAAAGTCCAGATCCAACAATCCGCGACCAACCGGGCCGGAAACTATCTTCTGCATGTAGTAAATCTCCGGGGCAGCCATCATCCCCCCGCGCACCGCGGCCGCCATCACAGAAACCGCACCGGGCACACCGGCGGCGGCGAGCGCCGTGCCATCGATGGGGTCAACCGCGATGTCCCATTCCACCTTGGCCGCATCGCCGACTACCTCACCGGTGAAGAGCATGGGGGCCTCGTCCTTTTCGCCCTCGCCGATAACAACTACCCCGCCGAAACCCGCACCCAGTAGAGACCGCCGCATGGCATCAACCGCGAGCCCGTCAACAGCGTTCTTGTCGCCCGCACCCAGGAGAGGGCGGCTGGCGAGGGCTGCGGCAACCGTGGCGCGGTAAATATCCGGAGTTGGGGCCGAAAGGTGTTCAACGGTCACAATGCTCCTGACCTCGGGGTGCGTCTATTGGTAACATCGTAGAGGAGCCAACGACGTTGCCAAGGCGCCAGCTTGCGCCGCTTCCTGAATGAAAATCTCGCGCCTAGGAGCACAAAGTGCCAGTAGCAACCCCAGACCAGTACCTCGAAATGCTTGACCGCGCCAAGAACGGCGGCTTCGCTTACCCAGCCATCAACGTTTCTTCCTCGCAGACCCTGAACGCGGCCCTCGCTGGCCTCGCTGCAGCTGGTTCCGACGGCATCATCCAGGTGACCACCGGCGGGGGCGACTACTGGTCCGGCCCAACCATCAAGAACATGGCATCCGG